>CAMUHA010000015.1 GCA_947088515.1 uncultured bacterium | reverse complement strand
GGCATAGAAAGTGACGCGCCTGTGGTATTTAAGATAAAAGTGGATTAGAGTGTTTGGGGGCGGTTATTCCGCCCCTCTTTGTTTCCAGGCCATGCCATTGTCTGGCAAGAATTTAAGAAATTTCCCGTACCCGCTGTCTTACTTTTAGAACCATGGAAGGGGATACAGATAATTCATCAACACCCATGCGGATAAATTCTTCGGTTAGTGCAAGGTCAGCGCCAAGTTCTCCGCAGATTCCTGTCCACTTTCCATATTTGTGGGAGTTATCGGTAACAATTTGTATCATCTTTAAGATTGCTTTGTGGTGGGGATTATAGAAATCCTCCAGCTTTTCATTCTGTCTGTCAATGGCCAAGGTGTACTGGGTCAGGTCATTGGTTCCAATACTGAAGAAGTCAACAATTTGCGCCAGTTCATCACTGACCATTACTGCTGCAGGAGTTTCAATCATAATTCCCTGTTCCGGCATCTTGTAGGGAACCTGGGCGTCTTTTAATTCTGCCTCCACTTCTTCTACAATTTTGTAGATTTTCTGCACTTCCTCCACAGCTGTTATCATGGGATACATGATGGACAGGTTTCCATAAACGGCGGCACGGAGCAGGGCGCGGAGCTGGGTTTTAAAGATATCCGGCTGCTTTAGGCAAATACGGATGGCGCGGTAGCCAAGGGCAGGGTTTTCCTCTTTTCCAAGGTTAAAGTAATCCACCTGTTTGTCGGCACCAATGTCCAGGGTACGGATGATAACTTTTTTTCCGGCCATTGTCTGTAAAACCTGTTTATATGCCTGGAACTGTTCTTCTTCTGTGGGGAAGGTGTCTCTTCCCAGATATAAAAATTCGCTTCTGAAAAGGCCGATGCCTCCAGCGTCATTTTCAAGTACATATCCCACATCGCCCACACTTCCGATATTTGCAAAAATATGGACTTTTTTGCCGCTAAGAGTTACGTTTTCCTTTCCTTTCAGGTTTTCCAGAAGTCGGATTTTTTCCTTTTCTTCCTCTATTTTGGCTCTGGTCTGGCGGCATAATTCTTCATCGGGCTCAAATGTGACTTTTCCTTCATAAGTGTTAACCACTGCCGTCATTCCGGAACGGATTTCTTTTAAATCCAGGGGAACGCCAATTAAGGCGGGTATGTTCATCATACGCGCCAGGATTGCAGTGTGTGAATTGGATGAGCCGTGTACCGTTACAAAAGCAAGGATTTTTTCTTTATCCAGCTGTACGGTTTCGCTGGGGCTTAAGTCGTCTGCTACAAGAATGGATGGCTCCATGGAGGATAAATCGGACTCAGCAGCGCCGCTTAAGATTCGTATCAGGCGATTGGAGATGTCCTTTACATCAGCGGCTCTTGCCTTCATGTAATCATCATCCATAGAGGCAAACATTTCGGAAAAGTTATCGCCTGTCTGTGCAACCGCATATTCGGCGTTTACATTTTCCGTCCTTATCATATTATAAATGGAATCCAGGTAATCATCATCCTCAAGCATCATCTGGTGAACTTCAAAGATGGCGGCGCTGGATTCGCCTGCTTCTTTTACAGCTTTGTCGTACAGGGCCTGAAGCTGTTCCTGCGCTTTGGAACAAGCAGGCGCAATCCGGGCAACCTCGGCTTCGGCATCATCAATCCGCTTTCTCCTGACCAAATCGTCCTGTTTTTCCAGTAAGGCAACAGGGCCCATTGTAATGCCGTTATATACAGATTTTCCCAAAAACTGTAGCATTTTCTGTACCTCCTAATTTGTAGTTCCGTATGTTTTGCGTATTTTTATAAATTGTTTTTGAAGAAAGTCATCAGAGCTTCGTATGCGGTATTTTCGTCCTCTCCCGTAATGGTAACGGTAACGGTCTGGCCGCATTTTACGCCAAGTCCCATAAGAGCCATCAGCTTGGATGCGTCAGCTTCCTTTCCTTCTTTTTGAATCATTACTTTACTGGCATATTTTTTGGCTTCTTTTACAAGAAGCCCTGCCGGTCTTGCGTGGATTCCCACTTCATCCTTAATTGTGTAGTTAAATGTTTTCATGTCTGTGTCCTCCTATCTCAAATGAAATTCATTATGGTTTTGTAAAAATTATAGATATTATTGCGCTGCATCCAGTCTTCCTAACTTGTTCTTTATCAAATTCTATCATAAGATGGTCCCTTTTAACAATACTTCCTTTGTTATTATGCACAATAAAAAAAATATTGTTGAGATTAACTGTGTTAATTTTTACAGTTTACCTGTTCTTCGGAAATAAACGGAACGTGCTAATGTATTTTGGAGGTGGGATTGTAATAACCTGCTGCCAGTGTTAAAATTAAAAAAACAGCAAGCGATATGGAAAGAAGGTATGTGAGTATGGACCAGATTTCGATTATAGGAGGAGCAGACGGGCCTACAGCCATTTTCCTTGCAGGAAGGATGGGGACTGGTTTTAAAACTGGTATTATTATATTTGTGACAGCAGCGCTTGTGCTGGCAGCGTTTCTTGCATTGTGGAAGCCGGGGGTTAGAACGAAATACCGTTTTATCCGGCTTTCTGCCGCCAATCTGCTGATTCATTTGATGGATGGGCTGATTACATTTGTAAACACACCCAATCTTTCTATGGAAGGGAACATCCTGGTGCGGCGGTTTGGTCTGGGCTGGGGGGCTTTGTTTACAGTCAATCTTATTTTTTTCATTTTAATCGTGTTGGCAGCCTGGTGCTTTAATAAATACGAACATGTGCCGATTTACGCCAACGGTGTTTTTGACTATTACATGAAATTATTTTATGGGGAAAATTATAAGCCATCATGGTTCTGGTATAAGTTTTCCAGAAACTACCGTTCCAAGGCGGCTATGGCAAGTTATTCCCTTTATTGGGGGCTGACGGCTGGCGCGCCGGTATTTGTCATTGGATGGATACTGCATATGTTAGATGCAGCGCCCCGCTGGTGGCATAACCAGTGGATTGCCGTTATTATTGGCATTGGGGTGGCATATATCAGTATGTACAGATGGCTTAAGGAAGGATACCGGCGGGGCCAGGAAAAAGGAGGAGGAATTGTATGACGGCAATGGAGATTGCAACAGACCTTACGCTGCGGTCTGTTTTTATGCGTCTTGCATTTGCGATGCTTACGGGAATGCTGGTGGGGATTGAGCGAAGCAGTAAGGGACGGGGGGCAGGAGTGAAAACCCATACGCTGGTATGTGTGGGAGCTGCCCTTGTAATGCTTACAAGTGAGTATATCAGAGTTACATTTAACAATCAGGGGGACCTTGCCCGTCTGGGGGCGCAGGTAATCAGCGGCATTGGTTTTCTGGGAGCCGGAACGATTATTGTAACCGGAAGGAATCATGTAAGGGGCCTGACCACAGCGGCTGGATTGTGGGTGTGCGCCTGTGAAGGGCTGGCCATTGGAATTGGCTTTTGGAAAGGGGCTATTGTCACACTGATTATTATTATGTTTACTTTGCAGGTACTTGCAAGAGTGGATATGTATATGCACCATTATGCCAAGTCATTTGAGCTTTATATTGAGTTTCAAACCGGACCGGACCTGCGGCAGTTTATGGAAGATATCAAACTGCAAAACGTGGACCTTGGGTCGGTAGACGTGAAAAAAAGCAGAATTGACGGCAGCGGGCAGGCAGCTATTGTGGGATTTAAAATGCGCAGAGGGATAGACCGGCCGGACTTAATCCAGTGGATACGTGACCGAAAGTACGTGCTGTATCTGGAAGAGCTGTAGAAGTCAAAATCAACCTAAAGTTAAGTCAAAAAACGGATTGTCCCGGAGGGAAGAAAAAGGGTACAATAAAAACATATGAAGTTCTTAGAAATAAGTTTCAAAACAGGAGGTTCGGGCCATATGGAAAAATGGACAAGGGTTATGTATCAGCCAAATCTTCCCCTGGGGGAAAACGGGCAGAAGCTTACCGGGTCAGCACAGCATATTGCGCTGTCTAAAGAAGCGGCAAAGGAAGGCATGGTGCTTTTAAAAAATGAGGAGGATATACTTCCTTTAAAAAAAGGAACCAGGGCCGCATTGTTTGGAAAAGCCGCTTTTGATTATGTAAAGGGCGGCGGCGGAAGCGGGGATGTGACAGTCGCTTATGTGAGAAATCTGTATGAAGGGCTGAAAATGCAGAGTGATAGTATCAGCATCTTTGAGCCTCTTTGTGATTATTACAGGAAAGACGTGGAGAGGCAGTATCAGGAGGGAAACGTACCGGGAATGACCATAGAACCGGAAGTTCCAATGGAGCTGTTGGGGCAGGCGAAGGCCTATACAGACACGGCCATTATTACAATATGTCGTTTTTCAGGTGAAGGATGGGACCGGAAAAGCGTGCTGGAGGAAAACAAAAACCTCTGGGAAGGGGAACGTGATATGGCGGAGCTTTCCGCAAAGATTTTTGCAGATGGCGATTTTTGCCTTTCCAGACAGGAAATGGCAATGGTGGAAGCCGTAAAGAAGAATTTTGCAAAAGTGGCAGTTGTAATGAATGTGGGAGGTATGGTCGATACCTCATGGTTTGTTAAAGACAGTGATATAGGGGCAGTGCTGATGGCATGGCAGGGCGGCATGGAAGGCGGGCTGGCAGCGGCAGAGCTGTTGGTAGGAAAGGGAAATCCCTCCGGAAAGCTTTCTGATACCTTTGCAGGCAGACTGGAAGACTACCCCTCCACATATAATTTTCATGAGTCAAAGGATTATGTGGATTATACAGAAGATATTTATGTGGGATACCGCTATTTTGAGACCATACCAGGAGCAGCCGAAAAGGTAAATTATCCTTTCGGATATGGATTGTCTTATACTACTTTTGATGTGCAGGCTGGATTGGCAGAAGAAAACGATGGCAAAATCAGCATCCCGGTTCATGTGACCAATACCGGGCGCCGGGCAGGTAAGGAAGTGGTGCAGGTATACTTTGGAGCTCCCTGCGGAAAGCTTGGAAAGCCCAAAAAACAGCTGATTGCTTTTGAAAAAACAAGAGAACTTAAACCAGGAGAGGCCCAGGCATTGTATTTAAGCTTTCCGGTTGATGAGATGGCATCCTATGATGACCTTGGAAAGGTAAAGAAATCTGCTTATGTGCTGGAAAAAGGAGAATATTTGTTCTTTGTGGGAACTTCTGTGCGTGATGTGAGGCAGCTTACATTCGTATATGCTGTGGAGGAAGACAGGGTAATCAGACAGCTTGACAGCCGTCTTGCGCCCACTTCCCTTGCAAAGAGAATGCTTGCAGACGGAAGCTACGAGGAACTTCCTAAGGGGACGCCGGCGGACCCGGATGCAAATGTGCTGGAGCATATGTCAGAGAAACAGACAGAAGGATATGTGCCGTTGGTCCGCAGCAGAGACAGGTATATTCTTTGGAAACCTTTTAAAGAGGGGATTCACATTTTTAAGGAAGTGGCAGAGGGAAAGATTACCGCGGAGGAATTTTTATCCCAGCTTTCAGATGAGGATGTGGCGCATCTGCTTGGCGGACAGCCTAACACAGGTGTGGCAAATACGTTTGGATACGGCAATCTGCCAGAATACGGAGTTCCTTCTATTATGACGGCTGACGGACCTGCAGGGCTTCGTATTACGCCCCAATGCGGTGTAAACACAACCTGCTGGCCTTGCTCCACACTGCTTGCATGCAGCTGGAACAGAGAGCTGGTGGAAGCTGTAGGCATGGCCGGGGGAGCAGAGGTGAAGGAAAATAATATTGCCATGTGGCTGACTCCGGCGGTAAATATTCACAGAAGTCCCCTGTGTGGAAGAAATTTTGAGTATTATTCAGAGGACCCTTTCCTTACAGGTAAAATGGCAAGCGCCATGGTACGGGGAATCCAGTCAAACCATGTTGGCGCTACGGTAAAGCATTTTGCCTTAAATAATAAGGAAAGCAACCGTAAAAACAGCGATTCAAGAGTATCTGAGCGTGCGGCAAGGGAAGTTTACCTAAAAGCTTTTGAAATTATTGTGAGGGAGGCGCAGCCCTGGTCAATTATGACTTCTTATAATATTATCAATGGACACCGCGCTTCAGAGAATGTGGACTTACTGGAAGGCATTTTGCGGGGAGAATGGGGTTACGAGGGATGTGTGACAACTGACTGGTGGACCTGCGGTGAGCATTATAAAGAGGTAAAAGCCGGGAATGATGTAAAAATGGGATGCGGATATCCGGAACGGCTGCTTGAGGCAATGGAAAAAGGATGCCTTACCAGAGCAGAGATGGATTCATGCGCGAAAAGAATTTTGGATTTGATTTTGAAGATTGATTAAAAATGTTAATAGGAAATACTGGCTGTAAAATGGTCAGTATTTCCTATTATTTTTGTTATAAACACAGATGCGGAAAGTGTTATAATTCAATTATGAAGCATCGACAGACTAAGAAAATTGTATAAGAGAGGGTTAAATGAAAATATTAGTGATTAATGGAAGCCCTAAGGGAAAGGCAAGCAATACTTATAAATTGACCTGTGCCTTTCTGGAAGGGATGAAACTGGAAGCGGAAGAGGAAAAGGATATAGTTCAGGTGGAGGAGATACAGGTAAACCAGTTGGAATTAAAACCATGCCGTGGGTGTTTTGCCTGTTGGAATAAAACGCCCGGAAAATGCTGCATACAAGATGATATGCAGGAGGTAATTGCAAAGATTCTGTGGACGGATATTGTTATATGGAGTTTTCCGCTTTATTACTATACAGTGCCGGGAGGTCTGAAAACACTGATTGACCGGCAGCTTCCCATGGAACTTCCCTTTATGGCGGAGAGGGAGGATGGGGTAGGCAGTGGGAGTCATCCTTCCCGATATGATATGAGTGGAAAACGGACGGTATTGATTTCCACTTGCGGATTTTATACAGCGGAAGGAAATTATGACGGAATATACAGTCTCTTTGACCATATGTGCGGCAAAAACCAATATACGTCTATTTTTTGCGGACAGGGAGAATTATTCCGGGTGCCGGAGGTATCTGCAAGGACAGGGGAATATCTGGAATATGTAAGGAGAGCGGGCTGGGAATATGCAAAGGGAGGCATTTCAGAGAAAGTTTGGGATGGGTTAAACCGTTTATTATATCCTAAGGAGCTGTTTGAGCGCATGGCGGATGCAAGCTGGGGAATCAGTAAGGAAGATGGGACAAAGGAGTCGGATGCCCTGATTTTTACCAGACAAATGGCGGCTTTGTACCGGAAGGAAAGTTATCCTGGCAGAGAACGGGTGTTGGAAATGTACTATACAGACATAGATGAGCGTTATCAGATTGTTTTGGGAAAAGAGGGCAGCAGGGTTTTGGCAGATGGTTTTGAAACCTTTACCACAAGAATTGAAACGCCTGTTACCCTGTGGCGGTCCATTGGGGCAGGAGAAATCCGGGGAGATGAGGCATTGATGAAGCAGCTATATAAGGTGAAAGGCGATTTTGATTTGATGCTGAAATGGGATGAATGTTTTGGTTCGGGAAAAAGTGACAGGAACGATGGAAAAAATCATGGTTATGACACAGGATATGACATAGATGACAGAAAGGAAAAGAAAACAAATATGATGAATTTTCTGGCGCCATGGATTATATTCTGGACGGCTGTGCCATTTGATGGATATATGGGAGCATTTTTCTCTTTGGCAGCCTGCGCGCTGCTGCCGCTTCTTTTTTACCACAACAAAAAGACTATCTATGATTTGCTTTCAGGAGCGTGTACAGCGGCCTTTGCCCTTGCGCTGATTAAAGGCGCGCCGGTCCGGGCGGTGGTTCCTTTGTCATATTCTGCGTTTGCCCTTTTGTGGCTTTTTTCCTGCTTTTTGAAAATCCCGCTTTCCGCGCATTATTCCATGAACGAATATGGTGGCGTTGGGGCTCTGAAAAATCCCCTTTTTATAAGGACGAACTGGATTTTGACCCTGCTATGGGGCATATTGTATTTGGTAACGGCCGTGTGCACTTATGGGATTATGGGAACAAACGCGGCATATTTAACAGGGGTGATTAATATGGCGCTTCCGGCCGGAATGGGGATTTTCACTTTGTGGTTTCAAAAGTGGTATCCGGCTTTTGTGGCGGCAGGAATGTAAAATATGTACAAGTAATTCAGAAATTCTCCACTATCTTTATGCAAATTTGCGTGTTACCTTTTGTGTAGAAGCGTTTAGGAATTGTAAGGCAGTTCCTTTCGCACAAAAAGAAGGGAGGATGCGTAAATGAAATTGCATAAGTTAAGCCTGTCGCTGCGCCGCAGTATAGCTGGTTTTATGGCGGCAGCGATGGTTCTGGGGCTTGGAGCCTGTCAGAAGCCCCAGGAAACAGTAACCCAGCAGACACAAGAGGCGGAAACGGAGGAAAACCAGGAAACCGCAGAGCAGGAAGTGACCACGCCGGATGAGGAAACGTCAGATGGAGTGGAGAGCGCTTCAAATTACCTGCCAACGGAAGAAAATGAAAATGAGGAGGTGGTCATGAATGACCAGCCAGAGTCTTCTTACTGGTTTCCCCAGCAGCTTCTTGACTGGAATGCCAACGAGGACCCGGACCTTGCTTACAATATAAGCACAGTGCCGCTTGCAAAGAGGGCGGAGAGGGAAAAGCTTCAGACGGTTAACAGTACACAAAACAGGGACACCCAGGTGATGGCCATTTCTATTATGAACAGCAGCACCAGCGGAAATTCCCCTCATGGTCTGAACAAATTTAAGAGCAACACCTTTGGTTATTTGCAGTATGTGGACCTGTTGGTTTACTGGGGCGGTTCTTCCGGGGAAGGGTTGATTGTGGCGCCCAGTCCCGACGTAACAGATATGGCGCATAAAAATGGGGTAAAAGTTATCGGAACATGCTTTTTCCCACAGGCTGCCCACGGAGGAAAACTGGAATGGCTGGACACATTCCTGGAAAAAGATGAGGACGGCTCTTTCCCTATAGCTGCAAAGCTGGCGGAGGTTGCTGATACTTATGGTTTTGACGGATGGTTTATTAACCAGGAGACAGAAGAGGATGAAACTGGAAAGCTGACAAAGAACCATGCAGATTTGATGCAGGAGTTTATAAAGTCCTTTAAAGAAAAATACCCGCATTTGGAGCTGGTGTATTATGATTCCATGACTGTTTCAGGAGAGATGGATTGGCAGAACGCTCTGACAGAAGAAAACCTTGCCTTTATGGTGGACGGAGAAGGAAAGGCCATGGCGGATGATATGTTCCTGAATTTCTGGTGGACTACAGAGAAACTGGCAGAGCAGGAGCTTTTAAAGAGTTCTGCACAGTTAGCTGTGGAAGCGGGTGTGGACCCTTATTCTCTTTATGCGGGGATGGATGTACAGTCAAACGGATATATGACGGCAGAGAGATGGGATTTGTTTGAAAATCCGGAAGGCGGCACTTATACTTCTCTGGGACTTTACTGTCCAAGCTGGACATGGCAGACTTCCAGTGATCCGATTGATATGGAAAAGAAGGAAAACGTAATGTGGGTAAATGGGAAAGGGGACCCATCGGCAGAAGTGGAATATACGGACCCTACTGCCTGGAGAGGCATTTCACGGTATGTTGTGGAGAGAACAGCGCTTACTTCACTGCCTTTTACCACAAACTTTAATGTAGGAAACGGATACAATTTCTTTATCAAAGGGGAAAAGGCTTCGTCCATGGACTGGAACAACAGAAGTCTTGCTGATGTGCTGCCTACTTACCGCTGGATAATGGAAAACGAGGGCAGCAACAGTCTGACGCCCAGTTTTTATATGGCGGATGCCTACTACGGAGGAAACAGCCTGCGTCTGTTTGGAAAAATGGATGCCGGAGCAGCTACAAAAATCAAGCTTTACAGTGCGCTGCTACCCATAACGGATGGAACTGCATTTACAACAACTGCAAAGGCATTACATCCCACAGCGCTTACGCTGGTCCTTACTTTGGAAGATGGTTCGGAGCTTACAATTGAAGGAGATGCAAAGGCAGGCGCTGACTGGACAACAATTAATTACGATATTTCCGAGGCTGCGGGAAAGACGGTGACGGCAATTTCTTACAGTATTGTTTCTGACACGGCAGATGATGCTTATGAACTTCTTCTGGGAAACATATCCATCGGTGATATGGAGTCTGTGCCTGTAAGTACAGTCTCCGATGTAAAGATTGACGGAAGTGAGTTTGATGAGGATGCGCTTTTAGCAGGCGTAAGACTTTCCTTTAGTGTGGACACTCCGGCAGATTACTATGAAGTGTTCCGCATCAATCAGGATGGCACTAAGTCGTTGCTTGGAGTATCCAATAACACATGCTTCTATATTAATACTCTGCCCAGAACAGACGAAACAAATAAGTCAAACTTTCAGGTGGTTCCGGTAAACAAAGCGCTGGCGGAAGGAAACGGCGGGGAAGTCACCATGGAATGGCCAAATAACAGCCTGCCCAAATCAGACTTTACTGCTGAGAGAACCTTAGTGGCGCCTGGCATGGCAGTGAAATTTGAAAGCCTAGCTTCCCAGAACACCACAGAGGTGGAGTGGACCTTTGAAGGCGGAGAACCTGCATCATCCACAGAAACATCGCCGAGCGTTACCTATGGGCAGGCAGGTATTTATGGCGTGACCATGAAGGCAAAGAATGCGGAGGGAGAAGCAGAAAAGGCGGTAGAAGGTTATATTGTGGTAACAGAAAGTGTGGGCGAAGAACTGATGCTCCTGTCACAGGGAATGCCCACAGAGGCAACCGCTTTTGTTAATTCCAATGAAGCGCCTGAGTTTGCGGTGGATGGAGACGTAACGAAGAAGTGGTGTGCAACAGGTACGCCTCCTCATGAAATTACAATTGACCTGGGCGGCATAAAGACGGTAAGCGGCGTTAATATTTCCCATGCACAGGCAGGTGGAGAATCGCCGGATATGAACACCAAGAGTTATGTAATTTCAGTCAGCGAAGACGGCGCTGCATTTACAGAGGTGAAAAGCGTTACAAGGAACACGCTGGATGTGACAAAAGATACTTTTGCGCCAGTAGGTGCAAGATATGTGAAAGTATCAATTGTAAAACCCACGCAAGGTTCTGACACAGCCGCACGAATTTACGAAATTGAGGTTTACGGAATGGACGGTGCGGCAGAGTAAACAAGCGGACGGACAGGAAACTGTGACATTATGACGTAAAAAATAATATGTTATTTTAAATATAGGAAACGGCAGATTTATTTGCTGTTTCCTATAAATAATATTTAGCAAGCAAAAATAGAATTTTAATAGTTGTTCCTTTTCTTTAAATATTATAGGATAAAAGTACAGAGCTGTGAAATGATAGCAGTGAAAGCGGTACTGTGAAACAGCAGTGGCACTGGAAACAGTAATCGTGCGAAAGGCGCCTTGAGGAAAAGCAGACGGCAAAGCAGGCTGATTTTTCTCTATGGGTAAAAGGCGCCGAAAGTGCGATTACGGAACTGGAATAGGAGGAACAATGTTTTTAACTTACAACAAATTGGAATGCCGGGTAAAGGAATTAGAGGAGTACCGTTACAGGGACGGAAAAGTAACGGAACGTTTTAGGGTATGTGAAGACACAGAAGGGAAGGCAGCCCCGGCTGTGCCTGTATCTTTTGATGGCTGGGAAGAACTAGGCCTGGGAGATGTATGGAAGGGAAGAGACAAATATCTGTGGCTCCATATGGACGTGCAGATACCTGATGAAAGAGCCGGGAGAAAGGTATTGGGGGTATTTGACTTTGGCATGACTGGAGAAGGAAATAACTCTGGTTTTGAATCCATGCTTTATTTGGATGGAAAGCCTTATCAGGGGGTGGACCGCAACCACAAAGAGGTATTTTTTGAAAGTGCGATGTGTGGGAAAACGCTAAGTCTTACTTTCCGTTTGTGGTCTGGCTTAGAGGGCGGCGGAAAGCCAAAGGAAATGGAGCATAAGCTGAAATGGGCGTGGGTTGGATGGCTGGATGAAAAGACCGATGATTTGTACTTTATGGCCGATGTTGTGCTAAAGACCATAGCCCAATTAGATGAT
Organism: uncultured bacterium; assembly: GCA_947088515.1. Lineage (GTDB taxonomy): Bacteria > Bacillota > Clostridia > Lachnospirales > Lachnospiraceae > Suilimivivens. Next base: position 17,108 of record CAMUHA010000015.1, on the reverse strand, counting down.
AATAATCCGGTACGGCACAGCCTTTTGGCAAATCTTGACAGGGCAATGCACTGTATTGACTGGTCAGAGCCGGGAAGTGAAGAATTTTACCAGTCGGTGGCACAGGCCGATGATTTGCTGAATGAAAAAATAGAAAAAATGGGAAAACATTCAGATGTGAACGTGTATGCGGTTGGTCATACGCATATTGACACGGCATGGCTGTGGCGGTTAAAGCATACCAGAGAAAAATGTTCCCGTTCTTTTTCCACAGTTATGCGGTTGATGGAGCTGTTCCCGGAATATATTTTTCTGCAGACCCAACCCCAGTTATATGCTTATGTAAAAGAAGATTTTCCGGAATTGTATGAGGCCATCAAAGAACGTATAGCCCAAAACCGATGGGAAGCGGACGGCGCTATGTGGGTGGAAGCGGACTGTAATCTGACCAGCGGGGAATCTCTGACACGACAGATTTTAATTGGAAGCCAGTTTATTAAGGAAGAGTTTGGTAAGGATGTCCATTATTTATGGCTGCCAGATGTGTTTGGCTATTCCTGGGCGCTGCCCCAGATTTTAAAAAAATCCGGCATTGATATGTTTATGACTACGAAGATTAGCTGGAACCAGTATAATCGGATGCCTCATGACACCTTTTACTGGAAAGGAATAGACGGAAGTAAAGTGCTTACTCACTTTATCACCACCCCTACGGTGGACAGCCAGCCGGGAAGCTGGTTTTACACCTATAATGGAGAGCTGATTCCCAAAACGGTGAAAGGGGTATGGGATACCTACAGTGAAAAGGATATGAATCAGGATCTGCTGGTTTCCTATGGCTTTGGGGACGGAGGAGGCGGCGTTACCCGTGATATGCTGGAGAGACGACGCAGGATTGACAAGGTGCCGGGAATGCCTAACCTGAAAACATCCACAGCCGGCGCTTATTTTGAAAAACTGAAAGAAAATGTTGAAAATACCGACAGCTATGTTAATACCTGGGATGGAGAGCTATATCTGGAATATCACCGTGGGACCTATACCAGTCATGGCTATAATAAGCGCATGAACCGGAAAATGGAGCTGCTTTACCGGAGGGCCGAGTGGTTTGCCGTAATGAAAGCGCTGCTTCTAAGCGGAGATTTAAAGGAGGCGAGGCAGGAGCGGCTGACAGAAGGATGGAAGCGTCTTCTGACAAACCAGTTTCACGATATTATTCCCGGTTCTTCCATTTTTGAGGTTTATGAGGACTGTAAAAAAGATTATGCGCTGATTGAAAAAATCGGGAAAGATGTGGAGGATGATTTCCTTTCCTGTGCCATAGAGGAAAAAGAGCAGGTGTACACCATCTTTAATGACAGTGGTTTTGCTATGGACGGGATAGCGCTTCTGCCGGAAAAGGATGGAACCGGCGCAAGGCTTATGGACGGAAGGAGACTTGTGACACAGCAAAGCGCAGAGGGACTTTTGGCTGTGGTAAAGGACGTTCCGCCTATGGGATGGGTGCAGGTAATAGTGGAAAATGGGCAGACAGAGGCGGAAAAAGAAGTATTTATGGCAGATAACCGCAAATTTGAGACGCCTTTTTATACCATTGTACTGAACGATTACGGTCAGATTATACGCCTTTATGACAAGGAGGCGGAACGGGAAGTAATACCTGACGGACAGAGGGCAAATGTGCTGCAGGTTTTTGAAGATAAACCTCTTAACAATGACGCCTGGGATATTGATATTTTTTACCAGCAAAAAATGAGGGAAATTACGGATTTAACAGCTTTTGAAGTAACCGGGAATGGAGCTTTACGCCTTGTCATCCATATGGAATGGAGTTACAGGCATTCAAAGATTAGCCAGGATATGATTTTATATGGACAGGACAGAAGGATTGACTTTGAGACAAAAATGGAATGTTATGAACACCATCAGCTGTTCAAAGCAGCTTTTCCGGTGGATGTGCGCACCACTTATGGAACCTTTGATGTACAGTATGGCAATGTGCGCCGCCCCAATCATTGGAACACCACCTGGGACCAGGCCAAATTTGAGACAGTTGCCCACCGGTTTGCGGATCTTTCCGAATATGGCTATGGCGTAAGCCTTTTAAATGACTGCAAGTACGGACATGATGTAAAGGACAATGTACTGCGGATTACCCTCCTTAAGAGCGCGACTTATCCGGACCACAGTCAGGACCAGGGAGAGCATGTATTTACCTACTCGCTGCTTCCTCATGAAGGAGATTTTGTGAAAGGCAAAACGGTGCAGGCTGCCTGTGCGCTGAACCAGCCTTTCGTGGTGGTAAAAGGAGCGGCAGGACTTCCTTTTGAAAGCTTTCTTTCTTTTGAAAAAGAGTGTGTGGAGGTGGATGCAGTAAAGAAAACCCAGGATGAAAAATTTATTGCTGTCCGTTTCCATGATTTTACAGGAGGGAGAAATACTTTTAAGGTAAACACTGGATTTTCATGGAAAAGGTACTGTCAAAGCGACCTGAGGGAGCGTCCGGTAACACAGTGGAGGCAGAAGGAAGATATTGTGCTTACCGTTAAGCCCTATGAGATCATAACCCTGCTGTTTGAAGTATAGTATAAGGCATTCCAGAACATTCAGAGGGCGGGGAGGTCTGTTGCGGGACTTTGGAATATGGGCGGCAGGCTGTACGGTTATATTATTGAAATGGGAGGACTGGCATGAAAAGAGATTCCAGACAGTTATATAGAAAGCTTCGGTTTTTTTATACAGTGATTTTAATCTGTGTGGTGGGGCTTTTGGTGGCTTATTCCATATCAGCCTCCCGGAGACAGGAACAGGATACCAATCTGGAATACATGCGTATGGCTGGAACAGAAGCGCGGGAATATATTTTGCAGTGTTCCCAGAATGCAGATTACTTCCACAATGTTTTGTATAATTCTTATAATGAGCTGGAGGATTTGCGTCATTATTTAACGGATGACGTGGACGATTATATGAAGTTCAGACTTGACAGCTACGGAAGCAGCGCTTCCGTAGCTTATTCTGGTATTGAGGGATTTTTTTCTTCTATGTTTGGCAGCTACAGTCAGTTGGAGAGCATCCGGCTCTACAGCCTGACGCAGGAGGTATTAACCTATTATGAAGCTGATGGCACAAGGCGCAGGGAAGTAATGGAAAATCTCCAGGCGGAAGGCGCCGGCAGGGAAACTTTACGATACGGACAGACAAAGGAAGCCTTAAGTTTCCGCAAGGATTTGCTGGACCCTGTAACCTTAACGCCTCTGGGATGGATAGAGCTGGGATTTTCAGGCCGGCGGTTTGACGACATTGTGGCATTTTATGATAAAGCCAAGATGGTGGTATGCAACAGCCATAATGAGGCAGTGTTTTTATCAGATGACAGTATTTCCTGGGACCCGGAAGAAGGCATCAAAACATTAAACGGAGAAGAAAGCGCCTATACCAGGGAAGAGGTGGCGGATGCCTACTGGATTATGACGATTCTGCCAAAGAAAGATGCAGCGAATATTCCTCTGTGGAACCTGCTTATTATTTTAGCCCTGGGCGCTTTGCTGATTGGAGTGGGGGAGGCAGGAATTTCTTTATATCTGGCAGAAATTATGAAAAGACTGGAAGAAATTGTGGAGGGAATGGAGAAGGTCAAAAAAGGGGATTTGAATACAAGAATTGCTTTTCGTAAAAAGGGGGATGAACTGGATATTATTGCTGATAACTTTAATTTGATGTGCCAGGACCTTAATCTGTATATCCAAAAGAGCTATCTGGCAGAAATTGAGCAGAAAAATGCGGAGATGGAAGCTTTACAGAGTCAGATTAATCCGCACTTTTTATATAATACGCTGGAGTCCATACGGATGAAGGCAATCTGTAATGGGGACCGGGAGGTGGGAAGAATGCTTTACGGCATGGCGGCGTTATTCCAAAGCCAGTTAAAGGAAGCGGACGTGATTACCCTTGCCCAGGAGCTGCATTATGCAAAGCGGTACATGGAGCTTTTTGAATACCGGTACCTTGATAAATTTATCTGGAAAGTAAGCTGTGGGGACAGTTTTTTGCAGGTTCCCATTATCAAATTTGTGGTTCAGCCTGTGCTTGAGAATTATTTTGAACATGGAATACGGCTGGAGTCAAATGACAATATTATCAACTTGTCTGTAAAAGAAATGGGGAAATATATACTGATTTTGGTGGAAGATAACGGACGGGGAATGACCGAGCCTGAGATGGAGGAAAAAAACACTGCTCTCCAGGCGGACGAGCTGGATTTTCACAAGTCTATGGGACTTGGAAATGTAAACAGACGGCTGAAAGCAGTGTATGGACCGGAGTGCGGCCTGACCCTAAGTAAGAGCAGCATGGACGGCCTGACAGTAACTTTAAGATTCTTAAAAGAAACATGAAAAGACAAAGGCGCTTGGGAAGGCGTGAGCGGCGCTGGAAACAGCGAACGCGGTACTGGAATAGGAGGAACATGATGAGGAAGGTAATGCTTGTGGAGGATGAGGAATTTATCCTGCAGGGACTTGAGAATATTATTGAGTGGGAAGACTTGGGGCTTTCTATTGTACATAAGGCGCATAATGGTGTGGAAGCTTTGGAGATGTTAAAAGAGGAAAGTGTGGAAATTATTGTGACGGATGTGCGCATGCCTTTGATGGACGGGCTTCAGCTTCTTGAGAAGGTAAGACGCACGGACACGGATATGCGTTTTATAATTCTCACAGGTTTTAGCGAATTCGAGTATGCAAGGTCTGCCCTGCGGCTGGATGTGGAGGATTACATTTTAAAGCCTATTAATGAACAGGAGCTGATTAAGGCGCTGGAAAACTGTATTGCAAGGCTAAAGCAGCTGGAGGAAGAAAAAAGCTTCCATATAGACCAGAAAGTGGAGTTCCTTAAGTTTTTGGAAGGCGGGATGGATGACGGAGAAAGACATAAATATCTTGAAGAAAAGGAAAGGCAGCGGGAAGAGGGAGTTTTTTATGCGGCAATTATGAAGATTGATATGGCGACTTTGGGAAAGAATAAGATTACGGATATAATCAGGTTTGCTTTTGAAAAGAAAATGGATGGCTCACTGAAGCTCCGCCATCTGTGGGGAGGCAATATTCTTCTTCTTGCTGTCAGGTCCCAGAGGCTTTCCGCGCCTGGGGAATGGTTTGCCAATCTGCAAAATGAAATGGAGATAGAAATGGGGGTATACAGCTTTCTGACAGTTTCCGACTGCTTTACAGACTTAAAGAAACTTCCGGAAGTGTACCGGAATATAGAAAAATTACAGAAGTATCTGCTGATTGACGGCTATGGAAGCTGTGTGGATGAAGTAAGCCTCCAAAACCGCACCAGTACGGATGTGGCCATTGACAAAGAAAAGTTTTCAAAGATGATTTTGCAGAAGGATATAACAGGGGCTTCCAGCTATGTGGAGGATTTATTTGTCAATAATATGAAAAAAGATGCTTCGGTTGATGTGTTATACCAGATTGCGGTGCGCATTGCCCTTATTTTGCAGGAAATACGTGCAGAATACAATTTAACGGGAGAAGGCAGACAGCTTTCAGACATTATAGAAGGTATCTGGCAGGCGGAAGATATTTTTTCCATTAAGGCAATGTTTTTGTCTGAAATAACGGATATAATTTCGTGGCTGAACATGGAGAATCTGCAGTATACGCCAGTCGTGCGCCAGATTATGGCGGAAGTTAAGAACAACTATCAAAACGACATGAATTTAAAGACTCTTGCCTATAAGTATCATATGAACACTTCTTATCTGGGACAGATTTTCCAGAAAGAGGTGGGCTGTCCTTTTTCCCAATATTTAAACAATGTCAGAAACAGTGTGGCGAAAAAGCTGATTCTCACAACCAATATGCGAATAAACGATATTGCAAAGGAAACAGGCTATTCGGACACCAGCTATTTTTACCGGAAATTCAAACAAAGCTATGGCGTATCGCCGGCAGCCCTTCGTGATATGAAAAATTACTGATGGCGCTGCAAAGTGACGAACTGCACAAAAAATATAAAGTTTTTCTATACAACTATAAAAAGTTCATAAAACATATAAATTTTAAACTATATTGCAAGTACCCGGTTTGTTAAAATATTTATATCCATTAAGGCGTTGGTAGTAATATTGCACAAAAGGAGCTTTTAATTTTCTGTTTAAGCTAAACTGCAGGAACATCCTGTAGTATGCGTGGGGATTAAGATGAAAAATAAAAAAAGGCTGTGGCTTGGAGCTTTTGCGCTGGCGGGACTTGTGGCTTTTTCTGCTGGCTGCGGCAAAGAGATTGAGGAAGCGGACACTTCGGGGGAACCAGTGCATTTAATCTGGTATCAGATTGGAACTGCGCAACAGGACGGAAAAATCGTGGAAAAACAGGTAAACGATTACATATCGGAAAAAATCGGAGTGACAGTGGAGATTATTCCGGTTAACTGGAACGATTATAACGCCAAAATGCGCAGCGTAATAAGCACAGGCGCGCGCTGGGATATGGCATTTTCCAGTTCCTGGGCCAACGATTATCTGGAAATTGCCCAAAAGGGCACGCTGCTTGAGCTGGATGAGCTTTTAAAGGTGTACGGAAAAGACTTGCTCTCCGATATTGACAGACGTTTCTGGAGTGCAGCCACCATCAATGGGAAAATTTACGGCATTCCAAGTCAGAAAGAAATCGGCAATATGCCTATGTGGGTTTTTACAAAGGAGTATGTGGATAAGTATGACATTCCTTATGAGGACCTTCACTCGTTGGAAGATTTGGAGCCATGGCTTTTTATGATAAAGGAAAAAGAACCGGATGTGGTTCCCCTTTATCTGACCAGTGAATTTACTGCCCCAACCTATATGGATAAAATTACTGATCCTGTCGGTATTGAATATGGAGACGAGACACTTACCGTAAAAAATGTATTTGAGACAAAGCGCATGATGGAAACGTTAAAGACCATGCACAGGTATTATGAGGCTGGATACATAAATAATGATGCGGCAGTGGCAAGGGATGACAGGAATGTAAAACGGTTTGTCACGAAGGGAGACGGGCAGCCCTTTGCGGAATCAACATGGAGTCAGACATTGGGATACGAAGTGGTGGCTTCTCCGATTATGGAGACACAAATTACCAACGCTTCGGCGCGGGGAGCGCTTACCGTAATCTCAAAAGACTGTGAGAACCCGCAAAAAGCTGTGGCGTTTCTGAATCTGGTCAACACAGATATGTATTTAAGAAACTTGCTAAACTATGGGATTGAGGATGTGCATTACACAAAAGTGCCTGTAAAAGAGGAAGAATTAGAAGCAGCTTCAGGAAAACGTTATATTTACGACTATAAGGTTCATGTGCTGGAAAACAGCGGATACTCTGTACCCTACTATGTGCAGGGCGGATTGTATAACACTTGGGTGCTGGATACAGACCCGGTAGACAAGTGGGATACCTTTGTCTCGTATAACGAAAAATCAGTGGAAGCGCCTACCTTTGGCTTTGATTTTGACGGAAGCAGAGTGTCAGGGCAGCTTTTTAATTTCCGAATTATTCTGGACCAGTATGGTCCGGCGCTTTACACAGGCAGTGTCTCCCCGGAGATTTATGTGCCCATGCTTAACCAGAAGTTAAATGAGTATGGAATGCAGGAAGTGATTGACGAGATGCAGAGACAGATTGATTCCTGGAAACAGTCTTCGTAAAGAAGAAAGAGAGGGAGAAAATGAGTAAAGAAAAATTAGCAGGCGGGAAGAAAAAGGACAGATGGTCAAAGCGGGATACGGAGCTTGCCGTTTTGACCGTGCCAACAGTGGTATGGTATATTTGCTTCTGCTATTTTCCCATGTTTGGTATTTTGATGGCGTTTAAAGATTTCAAAATCATTGACGGCACAAAGAGCTTCTTTTATAACCTGCTGAAAAGTGAATGGACGGGATTCAAAAACTTTGAATTCCTTTTTACCTCCGGTTCCGGCGCTCTGGTGGTAAAACTGACTTTGCTGTATAACATTGTATTTATCATTCTGGGTATAGTGATTCCGGTCTGCCTGTCCATGATGATGAGCCAGCTTTACAGCAAACGGTTTGGAAAAGTGGCGCAGACATTTATGTTTCTGCCATACTTTATGTCCTGGGTTGTAGTTACCTACTTTGTATTTGCTTTCTTAAGTCCAGACAAAGGTTTAATTAACGCTATGCTGGTAAATTCAGGAAAGGAAGCAATTAGGTGGTACCAGGAACCGAAATACTGGCCTGTAATTCTGATTTTCCTAAGCCAGTGGAAGGGTATGGGCTACGGCATGGTAGTGTACTTAGCCTCCATTACAGGTATTGACGGCACTCTTTATGAAGCGGCCATGATTGACGGCGCTACCAAGTTCCAGCAGGCTGTAAAGATTACGCTGCCTCTTATGAAGCCTGTCATTATTATGATGTTTATTCTTGCCATGGGCGGTCTGGTAAGAAGTGACTTCGGTCTGTTCTATCAGGTGACGAAAGCATCCGATTCCCTGTACACAGTGACAGAGACAATTGACGTGTTTATTTACAAGATGATTAAGACGCAGCCCAATCCCAATATGGGTTCCGCTGCAGCCTTTTTGCAGTCTGTAGTAGGATGCGGATTGATTCTGCTTAGTAACTGGATTGTGAAAAAAGTCGATAACGACAGTGCAATTATTTAAGGAGGTGAAGAAAAATGGCAAAAACCAAAAGAAAAATAGAAGAAGAACCGGAAGTATTATCAAAAATCAACCGGGTTAAACCAGTGACAAATATTATTTTCAGTGCAATATTTGTAATTCTTGCGCTGACCTGTATCATACCGGCAATTTTTATTGTAGTAATATCTTTTTCAAGTATGGACAGTATCAATGAAATTGGTTATTCCTTCTTCCCCACTTCCTTTGCACTGGATGCGTATGCCTATTTGTGGAATAACAGGGTGATGATAGGAACGGCATTTTTAGTTTCTGTATTTGTAACCATTGCCGGAACGATTATAGGTCTGTTTCTGACAGCGGCTATGGGATATGCGTTATCCAGAAGCAGTTTTAAACTGAAAGGTCTGTATACAGTTCTCGTGTTTATTCCCATGGTATTTGGCGGTGGTCTGGTTTCCACTTATAATGTGTACAGTTCCGTTTTAAACATTAAGGATACAATCTGGGTGCTGATTCTGCCGCTGGCGGTTTCTTCCTTTAATGTTATTATCTGTAAGACCTTTTTTAAATCAACAATTCCACAGTCTATACTGGAATCGGCGGAGATTGACGGGGCATCCCAGATGCGCACATATTTTACCATTGTGCTTCCTATTTCCAAGCCTCTGCTTGCAACAATCGGAATTTTGCTTAGCTTTTCCTATTGGAACGACTGGTTTTTATCCTTGATGTACATATCCAATACAAAGCTTTATTCCCTTCAGGCAGTGCTTATGAGTGTGGAAAAAAATATTGAGTTTCTGGCGCAGAATGCGGACACCATGGGGGCATCCATTGCGGCCTATGCAACCAGTATGCCCAAAGAGCCTATGAGAATGGCTATGGCAGTGGTAATTGTATTGCCTATCGCCTGTGTGTATCCATTCTTCCAGCAATACTTTGTATCAGGCCTTACAATTGGGTCGGTAAAAGAATAATAATTAAATAAAGAAAGGGGTTTTAATATGAAAAAGTTATTTTCAAGGATTTTGGCTTCCATGCTTGTAGTAGTGATGGCAGCAATGGTACTGGCAGGGTGCGGCGGCTCCGGCGGCAATGCCTCCAGCGGTGGAAGCGCATCTGACGGCGCGTCTTCAGAGAAAGACGGCGGTTCCGGCAGCGCAGGCAGCGGAGAAACAGTTATGCTTAAATGGATTCAGATTGGCGGTATTCCCCAGAACAACGATGCGGTAATTGCAGCCATGAATGAATATTCAATCGAAAAGATTGGTATTGGTGTGGAAATCTCCTATCTGGACTGGGGTGTATGGAGCGATAAGGTAACAGCTATGATTAATTCCGGCGAGTACTGGGATATCATGTTTACCAACGGAGACAAATATACATCCGGTATTGCTCTTGGCGCATTTGCAGACCTGACAGATATGCTGGCAGAAACACCAGGGCTGACAGAGCTGATTCCTGACAAGGTATGGGAAGGCGTGAAGGTAAACGGTAAGATTTATTCTATACCTACTTATAAAGATTCCTCACAGACACAGTACTGGGTATGGGATAAAGAAGTGGCGGACAAATACAATATTGACTGGGAAAACATTCATGATGTGGATGACCTTGACCCGGTTCTTTATACCATCCAGGATGCCATAAAGGCAGGGGACATCCAGAATACACAGTATGCGCTGTCTATTGCTTCTGATGGTATTAACGGATTTCTTATGAATTATGAATCACCGATTCCTGCAATCGGCGTGCGCTATGATGACGAGAGCACAAAGGTAGTAAATGTGTTTGAGCAGGATGATATTATGAACACCTTGAAGCATATGCACAAATGGTATAATGACGGACTGATCAATCCCGATGCCGCTACCACAGATCAGGGACCTAAGTGGTGCGTGGTTTCTTCTGGTCAGGGATTCCCTGGTGCAGAAGTATCCTGGGCAACAGGACGTGGAAAAGATGTTTATGCAGAACCTTTTGCAGGGCCGATTTACTCCACAACTTCAATTTTAGGCTCTGTGAACGCTATTTCTGTTTCCTCCAAATATAAAACAGAAGCGTTAAAATACCTTGAATTTGTAAACACTGACGAAACTATGAGAAATATGTTTGCTTATGGTATCGAAGGCACTGACTTTACAAAGAATGATGATGGCACCATTACCAGAAGCGAAAACTGCTACAGCCCGGCAACTTATTCCCAGGCAACTTACTTTAAATTATATCCGGTAGCTCCAAACCCTGCTGATCAGTGGACAAAAGTGGAAGAATGGAACGATACAGCAGCATCTTCCGTATTGCTTGGATTTAACTTTGACCGTTCCAATGTTGAGACAGAAATCGCCAACTGCTCACTGGTTATGGACCGTTATAAGAAAGAGCTTTACACTGGTACAAGAAATCCCGAAGAAGCTATTCCCGCTTTGTATGAAGAGCTGGAAAAAGCCGGGCTTGAGACAATCCGTGCGGAATATCAGAAACAGATTGATGAGTGGAAAGCATCCAAATAATTCTTTGGTCTGGTATTTGTAATCCTTAAAAACAAAAGTCCTGCCCTCCGTATTTAGCGGAGGATGCAGGGCTTTTTTGTGGTGCGCCTAGCGGCACACGTTTGAACCCGCTATAATACAATGTGGGACTTCCCAAAAGGCCGGAAAATGTGGTAAACGCATTTGAGACTGCCTGCTGAGTTTTTGCATTATTTGTGATGTCCAAAAGCGCAACATCACAGATGATACAAAAAATTTATAAACGTATTAAATCTTGTCACTATAGGGTAAAGATTTTATATAATTTTCCATGTATGTAAAATCCGGACTTCCATCTATAAGGCCCGGCAGTCTTATTGTAGTTTCTTTCATTTTTTCCATTGTCCACTTTCTTCCATATCCAAAGCGGTAGTGCTCCGCTTTGATTATGGTTATAAGAAACATAGCGATATATTTATTCATTTTCCAAAAGTTTTAAGCATATAAAACATTAACGTCATCAGATGCCCCAAATGGTTCTGATTGATAAAATGCTTCTCCTACGCTGCCTTTATAGTTGACTTACCAGATAAGCAAGGTTCATTCACAGTTTGCTGGAAATCATCTTGTGTAAGCTTTGTATAATCGGTTTTCATGTATGCTTCGCACAGCCATTCGTAATCCATCATTGGTTCAATCTTCATCTCCAGCTGTTCAATATACCAAGTAATGGATTTAGAATGGCCCAGTGGAATTTCTGCAAACTTTGTATTATCCAAAAGGGTACTGAAAACCTGCTTTATGTAGCCGACTCTGCCGTTCTTAATTTCACTGTCTTTAAGGATATTTTCTATGGCGTTCTGGATATTTTGCATGACCAGTTTATAGGATGTAAACATAGAATAACCTTTTGAAAAATCCTCATCACTTAACGCAATTAATATCCCTGCAATGAAAACAGGTTTATGTGCTTCTGTTACCTTGATTTCTCTCAAACAGTTGTGCATATCAATGGCGGCATTTCGGATTTCATCCAGAGAATACGCTTTTGTTAATCTATTTCCCTTTATTAAATCAATGTAATTCTGGGGCTCTAAAATAATATCTTTTGCTTTCTCCAGTATTGTATAATGGTTTTGACCGTGGCCCCAATAGAAGGTGTCCGCTTTGATATTCTGCTTGTTGGTTCCGCTTATGGCAATGGCAATCACATTGTATTCGTTTTTTAAAAATTTGGCATAATATAAAAGCCGTCTACCGCAAACATATTAGGTTTAAGGAGGTTTCAGCTTGATGAATTGCCGGATAAAAGGAATAAAAGGTAATAATGAAAAGAACTTTTTTGCGTTTATTTTATAATTAATATAATATATTATAATTGCAAATTTACAGGCATCAATGATATAATTAATTATAAAATTAGAAAAGGGCTTCAAACCGGACTGAAGATAAGGGCAAAATAATGATTAGAGTAGCAGTAGTGGATGATAATGTCATATATGCGGACATGTTTAAGAAAAAGATTCTGGAAACAGATTTTAAGGATAAGACAATAGTTGATATTTATCTGTCTCCAATCAATTTCCTAAATAACCTGGAGGCAGATAAATATCAACTTTGCTTTTCTGACATTAAGATGCCGGAGCTGGACGGGGTGGAGATGGCAGATAAGATCAGAAACAAAGACAGCAGACTACTGTTAGTCTTTGTTTCGTCTTACCCGGAATATGCAACGGAAGGCTACCGGGTGAAAGCCTTTGACTACTTTACGAAGGATCAGCTTGACAGAGGATGGGATGCGTTAACTGGAAGAATTCTTAATCAGTTGGAGGATAACAGAAAAAAGATTTATAAGATTATCCGGCAAAGCAGTGTGGAAATAATTCCTATCAACCTTATTGTATATATTTATAAAGAAGGTAAGTATTGCATCTTTGTTGTAGATGGCAGAGAGAAAACAACAATTAGAAAGCCAATTAAAGACATAGGAACAGAGCTTCAAGGCTATAAAAACTTTATATTGGTTAAGAGAGGGTATATTATCAATATGGAGAAAATCAGGAAATATTCTGCGGAAAAAGTCGTTATGGAGAATGGGGATGAACTGAAAATTGGAAAGGCGCATGTAGCCAGAGTAAAAGAGCTTGTTATGAGATATGTGGAGGAAATGTGATTACAGGATTATGGTGTATACAGAACCTTTTGTCAGTAGCAGAAATAGCAGGGGCATGTCTGTTTGTCGACTGTGTTTTGCAGCAGAAGATATCCGGCTGTCGGAAATGGATCATGATAGCAGGAATGACGATACTTTCAGGGCTGACTATATATCAGAGAACGTATATAATGTATTCAAGGGCATGGCTGATATTCAGTATCTTATTCTGCTGGATTTTTGCTTTGATATGCTGTAAGAGGGAAAAACGTCTTATCTGTACGGCGTATGCGTTATATTATGAAACACTTTACTGCCTGGATCTGTTCTTACATATTGGGATTGCGGCTGCCTTACTTCACAAGGATTTTCTTACCAGCCAGATTCAGATTGGTGTTGAAAGAATTGTAGTATATCTGACAGCCAGAATCCTTATGGCAGTTTTAATCGTATTACTGTACAGAAAAAAAACAGAAACCGCTTATTACTTTAAAGCGGGCAAAGTTGCATGGATAATCATAGTGGCGGCGGAGCATCTGGGATTAATTTTGTGCGATAAAATTTTTTTCTATGAGCACGAAGAAAAAGCAATAGATAACTGGAAAATTATTATGCTGCTTTATCCTTTCGTATTGATACTGTTTACATTTTACTTTATAAAACAAAAGTATCAAAAGCTGTATGAGCAAATCAGGATCCAGAATGCACTCTACTCTAACAAGTATGAGGCAATGGAAAAGAAGTCCAGAGAAAAGGACCAGATTTATCATGATTTCAGGAACCATTTGATTTTGCTTCAAAGACTCCTTTTGCGTGGTGAGCTTACCCAGGCGCAGGGGTATCTGGGAAACCTTCTAAAAAGCAGTGGAGAAGAGTGTGAAAAAAAGACAGGCCATCCCGTATTGGATTATTTATTGCAGACAAAAATTTCAGATGCACAAAAGAAAAGTATTCAAGTTGAAGAGGAGTATGATTGTAATCTGCGTCAGGGGGATGAAGAAAGTTTAAGAGACTGGGGCGTGCTCTTTGGAAATCTTTGGGATAATGCAATAGAAGGATGTGAGGAGGGAGGAGAAAAAAAGAAAATTATTTTCTCAGTGAAGCAGGCAGGCAATGCGATTATAGTAAAAATGGAAAATACCTGTCGTCCTGACCTAAATCCTGATAAATTAAAAACCACAAAGACCGATAAAAAAGTACATGGAATTGGACTGCAGAATGTTGAATTTATAGTAGGCAAGCATGAAGGCAGCATTAAACGGGAGTGTCGGGATGGAATTTTTTCCACACAGGTTATTATGCTAGAATAATATTTACAAGAGGGGGACAATGAATGGAAGGGAAAAGTATGCACGAACAGGAGGATTGTAATTTGTATGCTGGTAATCTGGATCAGGAAACAACGCTTCTTATGGAAGAAAATAATGAAGACATAATTTATACCATAAATACAGCATTTCTTACAATTTTCTGCTGTTGAAATGAAAGTTACCGCTATAAGGGCGGTAATTTTTTGTTGTATGACGGGCATGCCCGTGTTCTGTGGTGAAAGTCCACTTAGGCGTAGCTACCGACGAACTTCATAGCGACTCCCAAGGTCTGTATCGTGAGATGCAGGCGAGAAGAAGGGATAGCGAAATCGTAGCCCTACGGATAGAAACCTGATAACAAGGCGTATATGGTGGGTAAATTGACAACAGACAATGAAGCCCTAAAGGTAGCCGTAACCCATAGGCGTAAATCAGGAGGGGAGACGAGAAAAGAACACGGACTTATCCCGTGAGGTTTCGCGGACGCAGGTACTGGTTGAATTATCCTGCCTGCGGTTGAAAACGATTTATAGTGAGAAGTCAGCAGAAGCCATAGTAGGCGAAAGCCGAAGGGCTGAACAATGTAACCGTGCAGACGAATGTATGTACCTGTGGATATCTGACAGCGGATGTAGGCGAAACGTAAATGAGCCGTAAACGCACAACGTAGGAGTGACCGCAGGGAGCGGAAAGGAGCGAAGCACACAAAGTATGTCGGAGTTGTTGGAAAAGATACTGGACAAAAGAAACATGAACGAAGCGTATAAGAAAGTCTGCGCCAACAAAGGTGCAGGCGGCGTGGAGGGCATGGAGACAGAGGAACTTGACGGATTTATCCGTGAGAACTGGGACAGTATCAGGGAGCAGATCAGGAAAAGGAGCTATAAGCCCCAGACAGTCAGACGGGTAGAAATACTAAACCGAATGGAAGCAGAAGGAAAATCGGGATACCGACTGTCATGGACAGGGTAATCCAGCAGGGGATTGCGCAGGTAATCAGTCCGATGTGCGAACCGTTGTTTTCGGACGGCAGTTACGGATTCTGCCCAAACAGAAGCTGTGAAATGGCAGTCAGGGAAATGCTTGTATTCTTAAACGAGGGATATGAGTGGATTGTGGATATCGACTTGGAGAAATTCAAGAGGACACTAAAGGGGGCTGACAAGCAGAAAGCAGTCAATGGCATTTGCGGTAAGGGTGCAGAAGCTAAACTGGGTAATCAGAGGGTGGATAAACTACTTTGCATAGGCTCAATGAAAGCGGCAATGAATGACATAGACGCCCATTTGCGTACACGGCTGAGGGTAATAATCTGGAAACAATGGAAAGTGCCGAAAAAGAGACAATGGGGATTGCAGAAACTCGGTATAGGAAAGGACCTAGCAAGAGTGACGGCATACTGCGGAGACCGTTACCAATGGGTAGTGACGAAAACGTGTGTGGTAAGGGCAATCTCAAAAGAAAAGCTGTCACAAGCTGGACTTGTCAGTTGCTACGATTATTATCTGGAGCGTCATGCTTTGAAGTTATGTTGAACCGCCGTATGCCGAACGGCACGTACTGGTGGTGTGAGAGGGGAGAGGAAATCTCCCCTACTCGATTATTACCAGAAAATTATCTGATCATTAAAACATTTATTTCACGGTCAAAAAAAGGCTGTTTTGGACACGTACATTGTCATTTAAGGAAGAAAAAGGTAAGTTAATTTTAAGAACTATCAGAAGCTGCACATCGGTGGGGGTGGTGGGAAAATAGAGATAATTAGATGATACCAGAGCGCTTATTGTAGGGTTGGATATAATCAGGAAAGACTCAAATGGATGATAAAACTTTTTTTTCTTTTTATGCAGAGAGAATTAACAGGGTGGTAAGCAAACTGCAAAATGGATATCAAAGTATAAACTTTTGGCAGGAAAGTGTTTGGAGAGGTATAGGAATTGATTTATATGAGGTATTCCATCGGGCTGCTGTTCGCTGTCTGATTGCTGAATTGCATGTGTGTAAAAAGGCAGGGATATTGTCCGGGCAAACAGTCAGAGAAGAATATGACAGTTACTGCAGATTACTGGCTGAAGAAAACTATGTTAAAAGTATTTATCAAAAGTATCCGGGGCTGTTACAGTATTTACAAAGACTGGAAAAAATCCAGTTTTGTTTTTGGGATGAATTATTAGAGCGGCTGACTAATGACTGGGAAGAGATAAAGAAATATTTTCATTTAGATACGGAATCATGTGTCCTGTCTGTCAGGCGCAGCGGTTCCGATTTTCATTGTGAAGCAAAATCTGTTGTTATCATAGAAACAAATCAGCAAAAAAATTTTATATAAAGCGCATTCACTGAAAAATGAAATATTCTTACAAAATCTTCTGAAGGAAATTTATAAATCTTTAGGGTTAAAAGAATTTTTGTATCTGGAATTAGAAAAAGTGGATTATGGGTGGACGGAGGAAGTTGTCCGGAAGGAATGTACAGACAGTGAAGAGGTAACAAATTTTTATAAAAGGGTGGGTGTGCTGGCAGCAACGGCATATGTTCTGG
>CAMUHA010000014.1 GCA_947088515.1 uncultured bacterium | reverse complement strand
CCTTTGACCCGTAAAAATTGTGGCTGGAGGGATGGTCCCCCATGGGGGTGGGCGGGGGGCTGGGGTTGTCCAGCTACCAGAAAATTTTAGAAAAATATTCCAATGCAACTTTTTCCACTGTCTGGGAAGAGGGTGTGTTTGTACAGGAATTAATTGTGGAGGAGAGCGTATGATTGGGATTTACCTGTGTGATGATGAAGAGGATATCCGTTATCAGATACAGACCGCTTTGGAGTGGAAGATTTTTTCTGAGGATTATGATATGAAGGTGGTGTGCAGCTCCTCAGCAGCGCGGGAGTTATTGGATGCTGTGGAGGATGGAGCACGGGGGATCTACTTTCTGGATGTGGAGCTAAAGGATGAGGAATGGGACGGTTTTTTGCTGGGGCGGGAGCTGCGGCGGCGTGACCCTCATGGTATTTTGGTGTATATTACCAGCTATGGCGACTTAGCCTGGCGCACCTTTCAATATCATCTGGAAGCCTTTGATTATATTGTGAAGGACCCGGAGCAAATTGGCGTGTCAGCGGCCCGGTGTCTGGAGGAGATTTATTGCCGGCTTTTGTCAGAGCGTAAGGACCCGACAGAGATGTTTACCTTGCGGACGAGAGAAACAGTGCGCCATATCCCCTTACAGGATATTCTCTTTTTTGAAACAGCTTCCACGCCTCACCATGTTTTGCTTCATACAACCAAGAGTCGGATAGATTTTCTGGGCAGCCTAAGCGAACTGGAAGAGCAGCTGGGCAACCGCTTTATCCGTATACACCGGGCCTATCTGGTAGCGGCGGATAAGATTGATGTAGTGGACCTTAAACAGAATAAACTTTGGGCTGGAGGCCGTGAGTGCCTGATTTCCCGCGCCGGGAAGTTAAAGCTTCACAAGAAAACAAAAGAAAGTCAGTAGTTTTTCCATTTAGGAGATTTGGCTGTTCATTTATGAAATTGGGCATATGGGGCTGTATTTATGTGATATGCTTGCTGTACTGGCAGAAGGCAGGATGGGAAAGGAGCGGGAGCGTATGGCGAAAGAGCGTTTTGTGGAAGTCTATTCCCAGGGTCTTACCAATGTGGAAAAGATTATTGTAGATACAGAAACCGGCGTAAATTATGTACTGGCATCTTCAGCCTTAACGGTAGGCTGCGGAATGAGCGTTTTGGTTGACCAAAACGGGAAACCGATTGTTACCCCAATTAGCTGAAGAAAAATATTAGAGAATAAGTATATCAACATCATCCTGCCTGTTTGCTGTGTCTCGACTATTGTCTTCTCTTGTGGTATACTAAAAAGTATATTTAAAAAGGGGGGATTTTCATGGGCGAACAGGAAAAAGAAAATAAACCTAAGAAACATATTTGTGCCGCCCTGCTTGCCCATGTGGATGCTGGGAAAACAACATTGTCAGAGGCAATGCTGTTTTTAAGCGGCAGTATCCGAAGGCTTGGCAGAGTAGATAAAAAGGATGCTTTTTTGGATAATTACCATCAAGAAAGGGAGCGTGGGATTACTATTTTTTCCAAGCAGGCGCATTTGGTGACGATGGAGACAGAGATTACCCTGTTGGATACCCCCGGACATGTGGATTTTTCACCGGAAATGGAACGCACCCTTACGGTGCTTGATGTGGCTATACTGGTAATTAGTGGAAGTGACGGCATTCAGGGGCATACGCTGACGCTTTGGCGGCTTTTGACCCACTATCAGGTTCCTGTTTTTCTGTTTATCAACAAGATGGACCAGCCGGATACGGATAAAGAAAAGATTTTAAGGGACATACAGGACAGGTTCGGGGATAGCTGTGTTGACTTTACCCATAGGGAAACAGAGGGTTTTTATGAAAGTATTGCCTTTTGCGACGAAGAAGTTTTCAATGAGCTTCTGGAAACAGGAGAAATTAAAAAGGAGAATATAAAAAAGCTGATAAGGGAAAGAAAAATCTTTCCCTGCTTTTTTGGCTCTGCATTAAAACTTTTTGGCGTGGAGGAGCTGCTGGAGGGTCTGGATGGCTTTACCGTTCAAAATAAATACCCAAAACAGTTTGGAGCAAGGGTTTTTAAAATTACGCGGGATGGTCAGGGAAACCGTCTGACACATATGAAGATTACAGGAGGAAATCTGAAAGCGAAAATGACTCTCTCCGGTGTGAGCCGCAGGATAGGCGGGAGGGAAGAGCGGTGGGAGGAAAAGGTTAACCAAATCCGGATTTATTTTGGGGAAAAATTTGAAAATACAGGGGAAGCTGCGGCAGGCAGTATATGTGCAGTTACCGGACTTACGCAGACCTGGGCAGGGCAGGGGCTGGGGATTGAAAAAGAAACAGTTTACCCGGAGCTGTCTCCGGTTCTAACCTATGACCTTCTTTTGCCAAAGGATTGCGATTTGCTTATGGCGCTTGCAAAACTGCGACAGCTGGAGGAGGAAGACCCCCAGTTTTCCATTACATGGGATGAAAAAAATAAAGTGATAAAAGCCGGAATTATGGGGCAGGTGCAGATAGAAGTATATAAAAGCCTGATACAGGAGCGGTTTGGTCTTTCGGCAGATTTTGGAACCGGAAGCATTATTTACAAGGAAACCATTGCAAATGCTGTGGAAGGCGTAGGGCATTTTGAACCGCTGCGCCACTATGCGGAGGTGCATCTTCTGCTGGAGCCTGGGGAGCCGGGGAGCGGCCTGCAGATAGGCAGGGAGTGCAGTGAAGATTTGCTGGATTTAAACTGGCAGAGGCTTATTTTGACCCATCTGGAAGAAAAAGAGCATGTTGGCGTACTTATGGGAGCTCCGGTGACGGATATGAAAATCACTTTAAGGTCAGGACGCGCCCACCAGAAGCACACAGAAGGCGGGGATTTCAGGCAGGCAACCTACAGAGCTTTGCGCCAGGGGCTGATGCAGGCGGAAAATGTTCTATTGGAGCCATACTATGAATTCCGGCTGGAAGCGCCTAAGGAGGCAGTAGGAAGAGCCATGACGGATTTGGACAAGCGGTGCGGAAGGTTTACTCTGGAGCAGGACGGAAGTTTAGCAGTTCTTAAGGGAACAGCGCCTATGGCGTCTTTGCAGGATTACCAAAAGGAAGTGGCTTCTTATACCAGAGGGCTGGGACAGCTTTATGTCAATTTCAAGGGATATTACCCCTGCCACAATACAGAGGAAGTTTTGGAAAAGACGGATTATGACCCTTTAAGGGATACAGAAAACCCTGCCAGTTCCGTATTTTGCGCGCATGGCGCAGGGTTTGTTGTGGAATGGGATAAAGTTTTTGACTATATGCACATGGACAGTGTTTTGGATGAAGGAAATAATCCCTTAGGGAGTGACCAAGGACAATGGGACCTGGAGGAAGCGCCGGAAGGGGAAATATATTCCATAAAGGGAAGTGAAAGAAGCAAAAAACAAAGCGGGGAGGGGAGGGAAGCCTCTTTTATCGGGCAGGATGAAGTGGAGGCAATTTTAAAGAGAACCTTTCACGCAAACAAAAAAGATGACGGGAGCGCCGGGATAAGAAGATGGGGGAAAAATCGCAGAAAAGAAGACTCCAGCGGGGAAGGGTATCCAAAGACCAGGGTGTTTGCGCCTGTGCAGAAAAAAGAAGCCTATCTTCTGGTGGACGGATATAATGTAATATTTGCCTGGGAGGAGCTTGAAAAACTTGCAAAGCTAAGTCTGGACGGGGCAAGGGGAAAGCTTCTTGATATGCTTTGTAACTATCAGGCGGTAAAGGGGTGCAGCCTGATTGCCGTTTTTGACGCCTATCGTCTGGAAGGACACCCTACGGAAATTCTGGATTACCACAATATCCATGTAGTGTACACAAAAGAGGCGGAAACCGCGGACCAGTATATAGAAAAATTTGCCCATGAAAACAGTCACAGGTACGACGTGACGGTGGCAACCTCGGACGGACTGGAACAGATTATTATAATGGGAGAGGGGTGTAAGCGGATGTCTTCCAGAGAATTGAAAGAAGAACTGGAGGGCTTGTCTGCAAAGGTGGTTGAAGATTATCAGAGAACCAATCCGGACAAAAAGATTTCTCTGGGCAGTGTCCTGCCCAAAGAAGCTATGGAAGAAATGAATCAGTTTAAAGAAAACTATCAGGAATAAAAACTACCACCGTCCCCAGAACACATAAACCACATTGACAAAGAGAAGCAGCGTCAGGATGCCGCCGTTAATCATGTGAACACAAACTGCCATGACTTTGTCCGCTGGGCTGCTTTCGTGAATCACCAACTGGGTCAGGTAATGCTTGTTTCCAAGTCCAATTCCAATAGCAATGTAAACCAGACAGATAGCCACATACCGGAAATCGCTGCTGCAGGTGTATGGGTAAATGATTACAAAGGCAGCAAAAGAAACCAGCATAATGACATAACCGGTCAGAAGGAAAATACAGTCCTCCTTTCCGGTTTTTTTATTTAAAAGTGTTATCACAAGCAACAGGGCAGTGGCAACTCCCAAAACAACTGCCAGCACAAATGTGACCTGGCAAAGAACCAGAAGAATGTCAGGAAGGTCTGTGGGATACTCTTCCGCAAACAGGGAGGTATGGAACATAATCACCCAGGTATTGTTACAGGCCTTTGCGCTGATTGGATGGAAAGGAAAAGCAAAATTCCAGTCAGAAAAAGACGGAATGCCAAGTCTGCTCCAAAGACTGTAGGCAGCGGTATACATGGGGGAGGTCTCTCCCGGTACAGGAACCCCTGGCTTTTCCCCGAAACGGAGCAGATTTCTTACAATCCATGACAGGCCGATGGGAGCCACAATAATAGCGAAAATAAAATAATTTTTTATCCATTTAATAATAACAAATTTATCCTTTTGACGTATCAGAGAGATAAAATGTATTAAAAAGATGATTGCCAGGGGAATGGCAAGGACGGCGCTGTTAAGTTTGGTAATCATTCCAAAGCCAATATATAGTGCAAGCCGTACCAGCCCCGATAAATTTTTGACACGTATCCATTTTAAAGATTCATAAATAACCAGGCACATAAATAAAATAGTCAGCATATCATTGTTGACGCTTCCTGCCATCACAATCGTTGCAGGATGGAACACCATAAAAGCAAGGGCGATATAAAGCCCGCTTCCCCTGATTTGAAAAATTTTCAGAATTTTCCATGTGATAAGGGTACAAAGACAGGAATAAAAAAGCGGCAGTATCTGCAGATTTTCAAATGCCAAAACTTCCGGTACGCCAAAAAGGAGATTAAGCTGCAGCCATATACAGGAAAGAATATGGTGCAGGGGCGGGTGATAATAGGCAAAAAGCTCATATGGGTTGATATCAGGGAGATGATGGAACTTGTATATAAATTCAATATATCCAATGTGTCCGGGATTGACAAAATCGGTTCCCATGCCGGTATAGACGCCTGCATCGTGCTGACGCTCATATAAACCGGACAAAAGCACATAACCACATCTTAAAAAGATACCCAGCAGGAGAATCATAAATACCATGTGGTTTTCATCAAGCCGGCGGGAGGCCTTTAAATAAAAGAAATAGCCGCCATAGGCACAAAAAATACATACAAGCAGCAACAGTTTCGTATAGTGGGAACTGTAAAAGAAAGGGCTGCCCTGGGCAATGGCTGTAAAAAGGCAGGAAAAGATGATTGTAAGTACAATGGAAAAGCTTGTTCTTCCGGCAGTGTTGTCAGGAAACAGGGGTCTGGCATTTTTTAAAAGTATCATTTCTGGTCCTTTCTGTATTGAATTTATCAGTCAGCAGCTGGGGCGGTTATTTTCGCGGGTTTCTTAATAAATGGTAACTACGTCTTTAATATTATTATCTTCCACCTGAAAACGCCAGATGGAATGACCGGGAATACGGTGCTCGGTCAGGTACCAGGAATCATCAATTCTGGTGATATAATAGGGGGTTCCGCCTCCTATAAAGTTACTGTATACATCCTCGTAATTGCCGGAAGAAAGGTCAGACAGGCTTTTAACCCGGAGCATGGTGGCGTAATCCTGACTGCCTGTGCTGTCGGTGGATACCGTAATGTAAAAGTAATCCTCAATCAGGGTAATCTGTATCATGCCTGCAATTTCCGGTGGGACCGGGTATTCCTTTTTGACTTCAAAGGTGGAAAGATCCGCTTCAATGATGCTTGAATTACCCGATACAAAATAAATGCGGTCATCAATAATGGTGAAAGAACGCACATAGACGTTGTTCAGGGAAGGAATGCTGCGGATTTCTGTCAGGTACATACGGCAGTCCCCTTCCGGATGGCGAAACAGATACATTTCACCACTCTGGGAGCTCCAGGCATAAAAGGTATCTGTAAATTCATCATAAATAATATAATGAGGCCGGTTGCCAATATTTGAAAATTCCTGTGTGGGAATAAAAATGGTTTCGCCCTGCCCGTTTACATCCTTTTCCATTACCAGTATCCGGTTGTTTTCCGTATCATCAATTAAATAAACCAGTCCATCGCTTGCAAGCGTATGCCCCATGGAAATGTCGTTTGTCATCACCTTCCATTCATATAGTGGGTCAGATAAGTTGGGGTGGTAAATCACCTGGTTGTTATAACAGTCCACAATAAAATAAGTGTCCGCCACTTTTGTAATATAAGTGGGCACGCTTAAG
This sequence comes from uncultured bacterium, assembly GCA_947088515.1. GTDB lineage: Bacteria > Bacillota > Clostridia > Lachnospirales > Lachnospiraceae > Suilimivivens. The sequence goes on along the minus strand of CAMUHA010000014.1, from coordinate 22,670 downwards.
GAAGGACAGGGATTGGAGGGAATGTTTTCCAAAGAGGAACGGTCAAAGGAAATCAAATCTGACTGGGCCAAATAATTTTCCGCAAGGTAAGCTTTTGCAGGTTCCCTCTTTTTTAAGCCGCAGGAGGTAATTAAAAATACCAGAATAAGTACGGTAAATAAAAAATAGATATTTCTTTTGTGGTTTGTTTTTGGATTCTTTAATGTATTCATACAGTTATTATAAATTTTTTGCTTTTAATATACAACATTTTTTTGTATACTACAGATAGATTTGGGGTTTCTTATGAAAAAATGGCCTCTTTGGAGCGCAAAAGAAACACTTTCGGACAAATACGTTCTGCACATAAGGGGGAAAAACAATGGCTAAGTTAAAAGAAAATAAAGAGTTCCGCATTTTATCCGCAATAGGAATTATTCTGGTGGTTGCGGGACATTTGGGATATGACTTGTTTGATATTGGCGGTCTGTTTCCCTACTATTCTTTCCATGTGTTTATTTTTTTGTTTATATCAGGATATTTCTATAAGGATGAGGCGGAGAGACACATAGGCAGATATTTGCTTGGAAAATGTAAAACGCTGCTGATTCCTTACTTTGTCTGGAACCTTTTTTATGGAATACTTACCACGCTGCTCCATATGGCAGGATTTTTCATCGGGGAGCCGCTTTCCATAAAGACTTTATTTTTATCCCCTTTTCTGGATGGACACCAGTTTTTGTATAATTTTCCGGCATGGTTTGTTCCGGTTCTCTTTATGCTGGAAGTGATTAATGTTCTGATGCGAAAAGCGCTGTCTCTGCTTCGGATAAATTATGACTGGCTGATTTTTGGCGGATGTCTGGCGGCGGGGATTTTGACAGTATGGCTTGCGAATGGCGGGCATGTGTGGGGCTGGTATAAGCTTCCCGGAAGGCTTTTGTTTATGATGCCCGGACTTCAGATGGGAAGAATTTACCGGAAAAAGCTGGAGGCTCATGATACGCTGACAGACGGAACCTATCTGTTAATTGTAATGGGAATACAGATATTGATAACCATTTTCTGTGCGGGGCTTAATTTCAGCGCTGTCTGGGTCAGCAGCTTTGCCAACGGTCCGGTGATTCCTTACATCACAGTGATTACTGGTATTGCATTCTGGCTGCGGATGGCAAAAATTATAAGTGAAATCCCATATCTTTCAAAAAAACTGGTGTACATAGGCAGAAATACTTTTGGAGTTATGATGAATCATGTGGCATCCTTTATGATAATAAAGGAAATTTTCTATCTTTGCAGTCTCTGGACGCCTTTGTGTGCAGAGTTTGACAGGGAAGTATATTTTAGTGAAATTGGATTTGTGTATCTTCCCGGAGGGGCACAGGCAGGCAAATGGATTTATCTTTTTGTGGGAATTGCCCTTCCCCTTTTGGTATCAGCGCTCCTTCGACAGGTGGGAAAAATGATGAATCTGCCCACCCGCCGGAGAAGATAAAAACGCAGCAGCCGCCAGATAGTATTATTTCTATCTGGCGGCTGTTTGAAATGTCCTGCAGTTTAATGTTTTTTCTTTGCGCCTGCAATCAGTGTTTTCAGCTTCAACGCTTTGTCAATATTGCCCTCCACTTTTAATTTCTGGAAAGTAACCGCCGCAATCGGGTCCTGCTCTCCGGCTGCAATTTTTTTCAGCGTTTCCGCCTTGGCTGTAAATAATGCGTCCCTGTCATAGTATTCATATGGCTCTACATAAAGTTTACCATCCTTTACCTCCACATAAAAAATGCCTTCCGCCTCGCCAATAATGTTAAACTGATATGCCAGATGCTCTGTGACGCCGCTCACATCCGCTTTTTGGAACTGTTCTTTTACTTCTGCAAAAAATTCCTGAAATGTCATAGCTTCTTCCTCCGCCTTTTACCAGATGAATTAGTAGTAATATTTACTTTTCCCATTTATCATACCATTGCAGAAAGTGATGCGCAATGATTACTGTGATTTATCACAGAAATTAATTTTATGGTATATGATTTAAAAGTAAAAGTATTTGACAAGCAGGAATGGCTATGGTATTCTAAAACCACTTACCGCTTAGAAATCCAAATTGAATGAATAATAGCAGGTGACCTGTCTGTGGAGATTCCATGGACGGGTTTTTTTGCGCCGCAGAAGGCGGCAGAATGGAAGGTAAGTATGAAAAAATTGTCATTTAAGGGGGAAAAGGGGAAACCGGTATATGCGCCGCATATATTTGCAGGAAAAACAGCGGCTTTTCTGACCTTCATTTTATTAGCAGGTATAGCTACCCCGGCCTATGGGGAGGAAAGGATAACGCCCAAATCCACGTCCCAAACAGTAGTAACCAATATTTATCACAGACATATAGGCAGTCCGGCGTCTTTGGGCGGCTGTTATAATATTGAAACGGGACATACCCATCTGGGAGATTCCGTAAATGGAGGAGGCTGTTATCAGCGTCCGGTTCCTCATGTACATACCGGAGATGAAAATGGGGGAGGAGGCTGTTATACTTTGCCGGTTTATCATAAGCATAAGGGGGATGAGGCAGATGGCGGAGAGTGTTATCAGGAAATAGAACATCAACATACAGATGAATGCTTCCAGTCAGGCAGGTGTACCAGAACCTTTGTGAAGGGAGAAGAAATACGGATTTATGACGCAGAGTGCTTTGCCCACACGGTATCTCCCCATGTGGAAGCTTATTGCATGGTATATCACAGTGAATGTGACCTGGGAGTGCAAAATACCGTTATGGACTATTGTCAGCTTTGCGGGTTTATGCCCCAGGCCTCCCATCAGTACCAGAAGAAGATTTGCAATAAAGACACAGACTATATAAGAAGCTGTGGAAAAGAAGAAGATGTAGACATTGACCGCTATGAAACTGCCTGTGGATTTGGGCCGGGAGATGTGGAATCCTATGCGCCTTCCTGCAATATCACTACAGATGGTTATGAGCTGGGATGCGGAATGAAGGAGGATGAACCATGGGGACGGGTGATTCTGTCCTTTGAGGTGGCGGAGGAAGGCGCAAAAGCGGTTATCCATGTCAGGGTAGAGGATTTGTCAGAAGGAGGGCTGGTGATGGAGGACACCCCATATATCTGGCAGGACCAGAATGGAAACGGAATTGGCGCCGGCGAAAGTCTTGTGGTGGAAGAAAATGGCAGATATTTTGTAACGGTAAAGCTGAAAAACAAGGATGTGGATGAAGCCGGGCTTTACAGCAGCATTCTGGTGGAGGGGATTTTGAAGCAAAAACCGACAGCCACACCTTCCAAGACACCGGAAGAGGCGCCTTCTTCCAGTCCTTTGGAGAGGCCGTCTTCCGGCCCGGAGGCAAGCGCTGACCCTTCCGGCACACCGTCTTTTGAGCCGGGAACGGAGGCAACTGCCAGTCCTTTGGAGAAGCCGTCTTCCGGCCCGGAGACGGGCACAGACTCCAGCCCCTCGGCGCGTCCTTCTTCTGCTCCTTTAGCCACACCTTCATCCACCCCAAAGATTTCACCTACGCCTGACGGCGCAGAGGGCGGCGCTTCACAGGCAACACCCCAGGCAACTCCGGAATCTTCAAAGGAACCGACAGCTGGAGATACTGTTTCTGATTCGGGGGAGGGGAAGGAAATCCCACAGAAAACGCCTGGCGTAAACAACAATAAGAAAGAAGAAGGAAACCCAGGAGAAAGAGGCATGGAACAAAATGACAGTTCCAGTAAGAAGGACAGCAGACAGGATACAGATAACAGTCATTGGACCAACAAGACTCCAAATGGAGAAAAGGAGACTGCTGTTGGGCCTGGTAAAATAATACAAAAGGAAAACAGGAAAGTGGCGGCAAAAGAAAACCAGTCGTATAATGGGCCTGCACAAAAGGGAAAACTGGAAAAAGAAATTGGGATAGAAGGTATGATAGGAAGGCTTTTACGTCTGCCTGCAGTTAAAATTATTACGATTACCACCGGTATGCTTCTTCTGGTGGCAGGAGGCTTTTTCCTTCTTGCATATTTAAGGCGCAGTATAAAGGTTTACAATGATGATGGGGAGGGAAAACTGATATATCTTGGACGCTGCATGGTCAGATTTAAAGAAGAGGGAGACGTAATGATTCTTACAGAGGAAATGGTGGAAAAATCGTATACCAACAGATACTGCTTAAAACCAGGGCTCTTTATGTCTGGAAGGAAAAAAGGAGAGGAGCTGATTATTTACAGAGGCAGCAAAAAGCAGGCCGTTCCTTTTGGAAAGGAAATGATTGTGGTGATATAGATTTCTTGAAAAAGCCTTGATTTTGGATTATGAACGTGATAGACTCGTTAGTGTTTATAAAAACAACTGCATATTTATGCACAAGGAGGAAAAATTTTATGAAAAAATTAGTTGCACTGACACTGGCAGCAGTGATGACTGTAAGTGTGCTCACTGCCTGCGGAAGCAAGGAAACCGCTGGTTCTTCAACCCCTGCAGAGGGAACGGAGGCGGATGCGTCCAAAGAAGGATTGGACGAGTCCAAAGAGGAAGCAGAATCTGAAGCAGAGGAGCCCGCGAAGGAAGAAGAACAGGCTCCAGATACAGAAGACGCTGGTTCTGAAGGCGAGGGAGCCATATCCGAAGCTCTCTCTGACGGAGTTCTTACAGTTGGGACCAATGCAGAATTCCCGCCTTTTGAGTATGTGGATGATAATGGCGAGCCAGATGGATTTGATATTGCGCTGATTAAAGCAATAGGAGATAAGCTGGGTGTGGAAGTGAAAGTGGAAAACATGGAATTCGACGCGCTGGTAGCTTCTATTGGCAGCAAAATTGATGTTGCAATTGCAGGTATGACTGTTACGGAGGAAAGACAGGCAACTGTTGACTTTTCTGATGCTTATTATGATGCCCTGCAGTATGTAATTATTCCTGAAGGCGCTGAAATTGCCGCAGCAGAGGATTTGGTTGGTAAGACCATAGGCGTTCAGTTGGGAACCACTGGTGATTTTATTGCTTCAGATGACATTGAAGGAACCACTGTTTCACAGTATAACAAGGCCGTGGATGCTGTTAACGACCTTATCAATGGAAGAGTGGACTGTGTAATTATTGACAAAAACCCTGCGCTGGTATTTGAGAGCAAGTTTGAAGGACAGATTAAAGCGCTTGACGGTGCACAGTTTAACTTTGACGTGGAAAATTATGCGATTGCCCTTCCTAAGGGAGATGCAGCTTTAGCAGAGCAGATTAACACTGCGCTGAAAGAGATTAAGGAAGATGGAACCTTTGACGAACTGGTGAAAACCTATATTGAAAATTAGATAAAGCATGTTACCGTCTTTAGACTGGGCGTGCAGCCTGGTCTAAAGACGGTTTTCTTTTGGGAAAGGAATTTATGATATGCAGGCATGGCTTTTAGAGGTAAATGAAAAGTTTGAAATGGCATTTATTGCTGGTGACAGGTGGAAGCTTTATTTTAATGGGCTTTTAGTCACCCTGGAAATTGCGTTTTTTGCAGCGGTTTTAGGATTATTGATAGGAACGGTTGTTGCACTGATGAAGCTGTCCACCAGACGGAATGGGAAGAAAACCATTCTGGCAGTGATTGCAAATGCTTACATAGATGTAATCAGAGGGACCCCTTCTGTGCTGCAGCTTTTGATTATGTGGTTTATCATTATGAAAAGCTGCAAAAACGGCGTTTTGGTGGCGGTTTTATCTTTTGGCATCAACAGCGGCGCTTATGTGGCGGAGATTGTCCGGGCGGGGATTCTTGCAGTTGATAAGGGCCAGACAGAAGCAGGGCGTTCTCTGGGGCTTTCCAAATCCCAGACAATGATATATATTGTGATTCCACAGGCAATCAAAAATGTCCTTCCTCCTATTGGAAATGAATTTATTGTTCTGCTTAAGGAAACGGCAATTGTAGGCTATGTGAGTCTGACAGACCTAACCAGAGTGGCAAGCCAGATTTCCTCAAGAACCTATGAGGCGTTTATGCCGCTAATTGGTGCGGCAGTGATATATTTTGTTATTATAAAAATACTGACCATTTTGCTGGATATACTTGAGAGGAGGCTTCGCAAAAGTGATAATCGTTAAAGGACTGCATAAAAAATTTGAAAACAATCATGTGCTTAGGGGAGTGGATTATCATGTGCATCAGGGGGAAAAGATTGTGGTTATCGGACCTTCGGGCTCTGGCAAAAGTACATTTCTCCGGTGTCTTAACCTTTTGGAAACGCCTACAAGCGGTGAAATCTGGTTTGATGGGCAGCTAATTACTGACCCGAAGGTGAATATAGATAAAATCAGGGAACATATGGGAATGGTGTTCCAGAATTTTAATTTGTTTAATAACCTTTCCATTATGGACAACATTACGTTAGCGCCTGTAAAGCTGAAGCTGATGGGCAGGGAAGAAGCCTGTGAGAATGCCTTAAAGCTTCTTGCAAGGGTAGGACTTAAGGAGAAAGCGGATTCTTACCCCAGTCAGCTGTCCGGCGGACAAAAGCAGCGGATTGCCATTGTAAGGTCACTCGCCATGAACCCAAGAGTAATGCTTTTTGACGAACCGACTTCCGCGCTTGACCCGGAAATGGTGGGAGAGGTTTTAGATGTTATGAAGGAGCTTGCCGACTCTGGAATGACGATGGTGGTAGTAACCCATGAAATGGGATTTGCAAGGGAAGTGGGAACCAAGGTACTTTTTATGGATGAAGGGGTAATAATGGAAGAAAACGAGCCGGCAGAATTTTTCAGCCACCCTAAATGTGACAGACTGAAAGATTTTCTGTCCAAGGTATTGTAAGAAACGGGTTAGAAATTTTAGTGAACATCACAGGGCCATGTTAAACCGCATGGTCTTTTTTATACACATAAATCCCCTGCAAAATCCCAACGGCCGTCAGTCCTTTGGGGAAGAACCGGCGGCCGGAGCGGTTAATGGCAGCAGCGCTGTCATTAGGTAAAAGGGAAGGGATACTACCATAAAATATACATAACGAAATTCTGTTGCAACCGGAGTTGCAATCAGCACCGTAAAAAGAAGCGAAAGGGATGGCAGGTAGAGAATCAGCTTTTGCCTCTCCTGCCGGATGAAGGCGGCTCCTATGGAGAAAAAAAGTACCCAGCATACGGCGCCCATGCTCCAGATAATGCCATAAAGAGGAAGCATTCCTCCAAGCTTTACGGCGATTTCTTTGGTTTTTACTACAAGGGGACCTCTGATAAGAGGGGTGTGGGAGACTCCAAGGGAAGTGGCGCTGACGCCTTCCGCATCAGCCACAGGGTAAAAGGAGTCCGGGTACCAGTAGCCATAGGTCTGGTTAATGTAGGCAGTCAGGTAATCCCCCGGATAACGAAGTCCAAGTCTGACCCAAAGTTTTAAAAAGTCCTTTTTGTGTTCTTCCAGGTAATTCTGGTTTCCGGCTCTTACCAGCTCCTTGATATTATCAGCGTAATGGAAATCATACAGCTTTTTAATATAAGTAAGGTCTACTACCTGTTCTATCAGGTCAAGCTCTTCCTCTGTAAGGGCACGGTCATTACAGATAACGGCTGTAACCTGCTGGATAGGGATGGATAGGGATTCAACCAGGTCAGGCTGTGTTACCTGAAAAGCATTCATAACAGGATACTTTATAATAAGTGCAGCGGCAAAAATGCCAAGAAAAACCGGATACAGCGTCCGAAAATTTTTTCTGAAATAAACCAGGAGAAATGGAAGGCATAAAAGAAACGCATACCAGCCGTTAGAGCGGAACAGGCACATTGCCAGCCCGGAAATGCCTAAAATACATATATCTTTAACAGACAGCGCGGTTGCGGTTTCCTTGTTTATAAGGCGCAGAAGCGCACAGCAAAACAAAAGGACGAATGCTGCAAAGGGAATATCCTTCCATATGGTCACAGAATATACGGCGTGATAGGGAACCAGTGCATAAAAAAGAGTGATTAAGAAACAGACGGCCGGCCTGACGCGGCATATTTTTAAGGTGTTAATAAAATAACATATACTTCCAGACAGAAGGCACATTTGGAATAAGGTATAAAAAGACAGGGCAACTAACATACTTCCGGTAATCTGAAGACCAATGGTGTATATCAGCTTGATTAAGAGCGTATGAACCCATGGATGATGATTGCTGTAGGGAATGACGCCCAGCGCCTGCTCAAACTGGTTAAGGCTGTCAGGAGTCATAATTCCCGGATACTGGTAAAGAAAATAGGGAATCCAGCAGAGCAGACACAATAAAAAAGTACACAGGCCTGTGCGCTTTTTATAAAAGAAAAACAGACGGAAGGCTGTTTTGGGGATGTTAGAAGGAGCGTTCCAGGCAGAAAGGCATGGGCTGGTAAAAAGCGCGCGCTCTAAAGGGACTTTGTCTGTGGCTAAAGCGTATAAACAGGCAAGTACATGATAAAAAAGAGCCGTAAATCCAAGGAACACAAATAAAAGGATACTGCCCCTGAACAAGGAACTGGTGAGAGTTTCTATATAAAAGGGGTAATCCACCGCCATATACAGAATTGAAAAAATAATGGCAACAATAAGAGCAGTATGGGAAATCCTCCGTTTTTGTATATAGTCATAAACAGTTAACTTATTGTCTGCATAACAGAAAAACAGCAGGCTAAAAACAAAAAGGATGCCGGTAAGAATATTTCCCGGTTCCATACGCCCCGCTTTCATAAGCGCCCAGACGGTAAAAAAGCTTTGGGCCGCCTTAAAAATAAGCCTGGTAAGGGACATGGTTTTCATGGCAATTACTCCTGTTCTAAAAAAATATCCTGTGATATACTATAGCAAACGGTTTATAAGGATGTCAATAAATATCAGATAGGAGAATATTCCATGGAGCATAATTCCAAGGTGACAATCAGCCTTTGCATGATTGTAAAGGATGAAGAAAAAGTTCTAAAAAGATGTCTTGACAGCATCCGGGAGCTGATGGATGAGATTATTATTGTAGATACAGGCTCTCATGACAGGACAAAAGAAATTGCGGCAGAGTATACGGATAAGGTTTATGATTTTAAGTGGGTGGGGGACTTTTCCAAAGCGCGGAATTTTTCCTTTTCCAAAGCTGGATGCGATTATATTTACACGGCAGATGCAGATGAGGCGCTTGATGAAGAGAACAGGGAAAAATTCCGTGTCCTAAAAGAAACCCTTGTGCCTGAAGTGGAGATAGTCCAGATGTATTACGGAAACCAGCTTTCTCATGGAAGCGTTTATAATTATGACAGGGAGCTTCGCCCCAAGCTGTTTAAGCGGCAGCGGTCTTTTTACTGGATAGAGCCGGTACATGAAACGGTACGGCTTCTTCCTGTGGTTTTTGACAGCGATATAGAAATTACCCATCTGCCTCTAAAAAGTCATTCCTCCAGGGATTTGGAGATTTTTGCTGGGATAACCGGCAAAGGGCAGCCTTTGTCAGCACGGCTTATGAATATGTATGCAAAGGAATTGTTTATTTCCGGCAGTAAGCGGCAGCTGAAGGAGGCGGAAGATTATTTTACCTCTGTGGCAGAGGGGGAGGAAACTGCCCCTCCGCAGATGAAGGAAGCCTTATGCGTGGTGGTCCGGGCTGCAAGAATCCGTGGTGATTTCATTAAAATGTACCGCTACGCCATGAAGGATGTGGCCAGTGACGGTGTCAGTGAGGTATGTTTTGAATTGGGAGAGTATTATATGGGACAAAAAGAATACCAGGAGGCAGCTATCTGGTATTATAATGCAGCATATGAAACCCAGAGCATTCTGGATATCCGCTGCTGCAGCAAGTGGCCCCTTAAACGTCTGGCGGAATGTTATGAGATTATGGGATGCAGGGAGCAGGCGGATAAATACCGGCAAGAATTATACTTGCAGGCTGGGACATATGATGTTACTATTAATAGCGGACTAAACTGCTGACTTATGCAGCAGGCAGTAGAATGGATCTGCCTGTGGTATATGGAGGTATAAGAATGAAATGGGAAGAAAATGTGAGAAAGACAGAGCCATATGTGGCAGGAGAACAGCCCAGGGGAGATGGGATTATTAAGCTTAATACCAATGAATGTCCCTACCCTCCGTCCCCAAAAGTCAAGGAGACGTTAAAGAATCTGGATTATGAAGCGCTGCGTCTTTACCCGGATATGAATGGGGAAAAGCTTGTGAATACACTGGCAGAATATCACCACATAAGACCCGGACAGATTTTTGCAGGCGTTGGTTCAGATGATGTGCTGGCTATGTCTTTTATGACCTTTTTTAACGGACAGGCGCCAATATTATTTCCAGATATTACTTACTCTTTTTATGATGTGTGGGCAGATGTTTTTCGCATTCCCTATAAGACCTGCCCCCTTGACGGGAATTTCTGTATAAAGAAAGAGGACTATTTTGCGCCAAACGGCGGTATTGTTATTCCAAATCCCAATGCACCCACTGGTATTTTGGAGGATGTGGGGGTGTTGGAGGAGATTGTGGCTGCTAACCCGGATTCTATAGTGATTATTGATGAGGCTTATGTGGACTTTGGAGGGGAAAGCATGCTGCCGCTGATTAACAGATATGACAATCTAATGGTGGTGCAGACTTTTTCAAAGTCCCGCGCTATGGCAGGAATGCGGATTGGCTATGCCATGGCAAATGAAAAAATCATTGGTTATCTGAAGGATGTAAAATTTTCCTTCAATTCCTATACGCTTGATATGCCATCTATTCTCACTGGAGCGGCGGCGGTGTCGGATGACGCTTATTTTAAGGAAACAGTGGGGAAGATTATTAGGACAAGGGAAAGGACGAAAGGAGAACTTGCTAAGCTTGGGTTTACCTTTACAGACTCTAAGAGTAATTTCCTGTTTGCATCCCACAGAAAAGTTCCTGCAAAAGAAATTTTTCTTGCGCTTAAGGCGGGCAATATATATGTAAGGCATTGGGACAAGCCTGGAATAAGCAATTATCTGCGCATTACTGTGGGGACGGATGAACAGATGAATGTACTGACAGATTTTTTAAAAAAATATTTAAAGGAGAGAAAAGATGATTAAAAATTTGTTAAAAGGTATGGTGATGGGGGTAGCCAATATTATTCCCGGCGTCAGCGGAGGCACCATGGCAGTTTCCATGGGCATTTATGACAAGCTTCTGCATTGCGTGACCCATTTGTTTAAGGAATTTAAAGAGAGCATGAAATTTTTGATTCCCATTTTTATTGGAATAGGAGTTGCGTTGGTTGGACTTTCTTTTATTATCCAGCCAGCCTTTGCGCACTTTCCGCTTCAGACCAGCTGTCTGTTCATTGGCCTGATTGTGGGAGGACTTCCGGCGGTTTGCCAGAAGGTGAAGGGAAAAGGGCTAAAGTTAAGTTATGTTCTTCCGTTTCTTCTATTTTTTGTGGTGGTAGTGGGCATGGCGGTAATGGGAGAGAAGGAAGGAGCAGCGGCAGATTTGTCTTTTAGCTTTTTCTCTGTAATTAAGTTGTTTATTGTAGGCGTTATTGCCTCGGCTACTATGATTATTCCTGGGGTCAGTGGTTCTATGATGCTACTTTTGCTGGGATATTACAATCCGGTTATTTCTGCTATTAAGAACTTTATCACAGCCCTTGTGGCTTTTGATATACAGGGAATTTTGCAGGGATGCGGAGTGCTTGTTCCTATGGGACTTGGTATTGTAGTGGGGGTTTTTGCCATAGCAAGGCTGATAGAGATTGTTTTTGAAAAATTTCCCATTCAGGCGTACTGGGCAATCATTGGTCTGATTGTGGCATCCCCTATTGCAGTTTTGCTTATGGCAGGTATTGAGTCTGTCAACGTTTTAAGCGTGCTGGTAAGCGTTGTAACTTTTGGGGCTGGTTTTGTGATTGCTATGAAGCTGGGGGATTAGTATTGGAAGCTTATACAGATTTTGCCAGTGTATATGATACATTTATGGACGATACGCCATATGAAAAGTGGGCAGAATTTCTGGCAAAAGTGATAGATGAATATGGAATATCCAAACCTGTAAGACAAGAGGGCGGCAGTGAAAAAAATCTGGTGCTTGATCTTGGATGTGGCACAGGCACTTTGACGGAATTGTTATACCAGAAGGGCTATGACATGATTGGCCTTGACTGTTCACAGGAAATGCTTGGCGCTGCCTTCGCCAAAAAGGAAAAGTCAGGAAGTGAAATTCTTTATCTTTGTCAGGATATGCGCAGGCTGGATTTGTTCAGTACTGTGGGAACGGTAATTTGCGTGTGTGATTCCATTAATTATCTTCTGGAAGATGAAGAAGTGGCGGATGTTTTTTCGCTGGTAAATAATTATCTTTATCCCGGCGGCCTGTTTATATTTGATTTTAATACGGTATATAAATATGAACAGGTAATTGGAGATGCCACGATTGCGGAGAACCGGGAGGACTGCAGTTTTATATGGGAAAACTATTATGACAGTAAAGAAAGGTTAAATGAGTATGACCTGACGTTTTTTGTAAAGGAAAGGGGGGAAGATTTATTCCGGAGGTTTACAGAGACGCATGTGCAAAGAGGGTATACCCTTGAGGAAATAAAAGCATTTGTAAAAAGCGCCGGAATGGAGTTTTTGTTTGCGCTGGACGCGGACACCCACAAGTCTCCCGGCAAGTGCAGCGAAAGAATTTATGTTGCTGCAAGGGAGTGGGGAAAACAGAAAGAAATTGTCTGAAGGTTATTGATTGGTTTCAAAAGAGTAAAGATTTTAGAGAGGTTTTTAATATGTCAGATTATATTGTAAGGGCAACAGCGGCAAATTGTCAGTTGAGGGCCTGGGCAGCAAATACAAAGGAATTAGTGGAAGCTGCAAGGCAGGCGCACAACATGAGTCCGGTAGCAACAGCAGCTTTGGGAAGGCTTATGACGGGCACTGTGATGATGGGGTCCATGATGAAAGGTGAAAAGGACCTGCTGACTATACAGCTTAGAGGCGATGGGCCTATAAAAGGAATGACAGTGACAGCTGATGGCATGGGAAATGTAAAAGGTTATGCCTATGAACCTCAGGTTATGCTGCCTCCAAGCGTTAGAAGAAAACTGGATGTAGGAAAAGCGGTTGGGAATGGAATGCTGCTGGTAGTGAAGGATTTGGGATTAAAAGAGCCTTATGTGGGACAGACTAAACTGCACAGCGGAGAAATCGCAGAGGATCTGGCATATTATTTTGCAGTTTCTGAGCAGACGCCTTCCAGTGTGGGTTTGGGAGTCTTGATGGAGCGGAATAACACAGTAAAGCAGGCAGGGGGATTTATTTTGCAGCTTATGCCTTCAACAGATGAAAAGGTCATTGAACAGCTGGAAAAGAATCTGGCGGAGTTTTCAACGGTGACAAAGGTATTAAATGAAGGAAAAACACCAGAAGAGATGCTGGGTCTTTTGTTAAAAGACATGGATATGGTAATTACGGAAACTTCTCCTGCAAGGTTTTACTGCAATTGTGACAAAAAACGGGTGGGAGACGTGATGACCAGCCTTGGAACAAGAGAGGTGCGCAGCATGATCCGGGAAAATAAGGATGCCCAGGTGAACTGTCAGTTCTGTAATGCCTCTTATACGTTTTCTGTGGAAGAATTAAAAGAACTGTTAAATAAATGTCTGTAATCCGGATTTGGATTGCAGAACTGGAATAGGAGATAGAGCCAAATGAAGCAGGGATTTATAAAGGCGGCGGCTGTAACGCCGAAAGGCAGGGTGGCGGATACTGTTTATAACAGGGAGCAGATTTGTGCGGGAATTGAGGAGGCGGTCCGGGGTGGCGCTAAAATAATTGTTTTTCCGGAGCTTTGCATCAGTGCATATACCTGTGGGGATTTGTTTTTGCAGGAAAGGCTTCTCATCTCCTGCAGGGATCAGCTGATGGAGATTGCAGAGTTTACAGAAGGGAAGGATGCGCTTGTTTTTGTAGGGCTTCCTTTTGAGAGGGATGGAAAGCTATATAATGTGGCAGCGGCTGTTTTTGATGGGGAAGTTCTTTGTTTTATTCCCAAGACCTTTATCCCTTCCTATGGCGAGTTTTATGAAACACGGTATTTCCAGCCTGGAAATAAGGAAGCTGTGCTGGTGGATTTTGCTGGTGAGCAGGTGCCTTTTGGCACCAATATCCTTTTGGAAGCAGAAGGAATGGAAGGGCTGGTTATAGGGTGTGAAATATGTGAGGATATTTGGGTGGCCAATGGGCCGGGAGTCTCTCATGCCATTGCAGGAGCCACGCTTTTGGTGAATTTATCTGCATCCAATGAAACCATCGGTAAGGACGCTTACCGTGAAATGCTGGTAAAATCTTCCAGCGCAAGGTTAACTGCCGGGTATATCTACTGCAGCTGCGGGGAAGGAGAGTCCACCCAGGATCTGGTATTTGGAGGGCATGATATTATTGCGGAGAACGGAACCATATTAGCCCAGCGCAAACAGTTTTCCAGTCAGATTTTATATGGAGACATTGATATTGGAAGAATCCGCATGGAACGCAGGCGAATGAATACTTTTGTGCAGGATGTGAAATGTAATTATCTCTTTATTCCTTTTTCGATTAAAGAAGAAGAAACAAGGCTTACGCGAACCTTTCCCTGTATGCCCTTTGTGCCATCCGACCGGAAAAAGCGGGAGGAAAGATGCGATGAGATTTTGAATATCCAGTCCATGGGACTTAAGAAAAGGCTGGAACATACAGGCTGCAAAAATGTGGTGGTAGGGGTATCGGGCGGACTTGACTCCTGTCTGGCGCTTCTTGTTGCAGTCCGTACCTTTGATATGTTATCTCTGCCGCGGCAAAATATAACGGCGGTTACAATGCCCTGCTTTGGCACCACAGACAGAACCTATGAAAATGCCTGCCGCCTTACAAAGACCCTTGGCGCCACCCTTTGGGAAGTGGACATTAAAGAAGCGGTTACGGTTCATTTCCGTGATATTGGTCAGGCGATGGATAACCATGATGTGACGTACGAAAACGCTCAGGCAAGAGAGCGGACACAGGTGCTTATGGATATTGCCAACCGGATAAACGCAATGGTAATCGGCACAGGTGATATGTCAGAACTGGCCCTTGGCTGGGCCACCTATAATGGCGACCATATGTCTATGTATGGGGTAAATGCCGGGGTGCCCAAAACCCTGGTGCGCCATCTGGTACGGTTTTGTGCAGCTGCCTGCCAGAGCGGGGAGTTAAGAGAGGCTCTTCTGGATGTACTGGACACACCTGTAAGCCCGGAACTGCTGCCTCCTGTCAATGGAACAATTTCCCAGAAGACAGAGGAGTTGGTAGGGCCTTATGAACTGAGTGATTATTTCCTTTATTACATGTTAAGATGTGGCTATTCACCTGCAAAGATTTACCGGATTGCCAAAGGGTCCTTTGAGGGGCAGTATGATAAAGGAGAGATTTTAAAGTGGATGAAGGTTTTTTACCACAGATTCTTTTCACAGCAATTTAAACGTTCCTGCCTGCCGGACGGACCCAAGGTGGGAAGCGTAGCCGTCTCACCGCGCGGAGATTTGCGGATGCCTTCTGACGCCTGTGTGAGAATATGGATGGAACAGCTGGAAGGGATGGAGGAGTAATCTGTCCGGCCTGGAAATAGGGATTATAGAAAAGATTAAAAACAAAGACCCTGCATTTAAACGTGTTAAAACACGTATGGAAGCAGGGCCTTTGTTTTAGGAGATGCTGCATATATAAATAAGCATATGGCAGACTTATGTAGCGGAAGGTGAAGCAGAGGGACTTGCAGAAGGAGAGGGAGCCGCCGCTTTTTCCAGTGAAGTCTTAATGGCGTTTAACAGGACCATGGAAGTATACTTGTTGTCATCCGCATAAGTGATATTGTCCAGAGACTGATTTTGCAGTATCTGATGGGCAAGGTCGTCAAAGGACGGCTCTAACAGCGGAAACATGGTTGCTACGGCTTCATCCAGATTCACGATACGGATATCATTAATGTTGGTTTCATCCACAGTCACTTCAACATCCACAGCATTATCGTTTAAAACAAGGGATGTGGTATAAATGCCAGGCACATAGGAAGCGGAGGGAGCTTCCACAGAGTTGTTTTCTCCCTTATCCTTTGGAACGAACATAATGATAAGGAGAATGATAAATAATATTCCCAGCAGCGCAAAGATGCCGGTATATATTAATTCTTTCAGATGAAGTACAACAATTTTGGTTTTGGAGCTCATAGGCTATCCCCGTTACGTTCTTTTTACTATAGTATTAATTATGGCGGGGATTTATGCTAAAGGGTATTAAGATTTTGCTTGTAAATATATTTGCGTTAGAGTTATTTCATGAATCCTGCTTTTGATTGTATAAAGCAGTCTTTCAGAATATGCAAAACACAGATTGAATTTTCGGAAACGTTATGCTAGGATATTGACCAAAAGGAGAAAAGCCGATGAACTTCTGGAAATCAATATACATAAAATGGAGCGGCCAGGAATTAGCAAAGTGGAATTCTTTTCGCAAAACAGCGTATCTGATTTTGCCGCTTCTTATTTATTTTCTTGTCCATGATGGTATGGAGGTTTTGCTGTGGGCAGGCCTTAACCACATCCTGACAACAGAAAATACAGGACTGGCAGAATTACTTACAAAGAATGCGGACACGGTAAGAGGAGGAATTAATGGACTGGCGATACTGGCAGGCGTGTTAGCCATTTGGCCTGCTCTCAAACAGGAAATTGCGAAAGAAGAGGATACATTGCCTGCAATAGATAAGAAAACGGAGACTGGGAGCCAAAAATCTGATATGACCAAACAGGTAAACAACTATATACTGTTAGCCGTACTTGCTTTTTTGTCTGCTTTTGGTCTGAATCTGTTGTTTCATGTTATAGGCCTTACTTCCAGCTCAGCATCTTATAATAATACGGCGCGTGCCCAGTATGGCGTGAATTTTATAGCTGGACTGGCGCTTTATGGTATTTTGTCTCCCATTGCAGAGGAAGCGGTGTTCCGGGGACTGATTTATAACAGGATGAAGCGGTGCTTTGGCATCTTTCTTGGGGGGACGGTTTCAGCCCTGCTTTTTGGATGCTATCATGGCAATCTGGTTCAGGGGATTTATGGCACAGTTCTTGGCTTGCTTATTGCATACTTATATGAAAAATATGGAAGCTTTGCTGCGCCGGCGCTGTTTCACAGTGTGGCAAATGTGAGTGTTTATGTGATGACTTACTATAAGAGTCTGGCTGATATGAGCCGGGCCGTAAGTATAGGCGCAATGACAGTATTTTTGCTGGGAGCAGTATTTTGTCTGTGGTATATACAAAAGAATATCTATTTTGACCATCAAAAATAAAATAATTTAGCCGATAAAATAAACAAAGAGGTCATGGAGCGCGAAGGATATATATTTACGGGAGGGAAAACATATGACAGTGGATATGAGGCAATTGGTAAATTCTATGGAAAATTCCATTAAATTGCAGCAGCGAGCGAGAGCGGAGCGGCGTGCAAAAGAGGTGGAACGTGCAAAGAGAGAATTTATGGAAAAGCTGATGCGTACGGCGAACAGTCAGGTAGAGCTTGATGGAATGGTATCTAAAGTGAAAGGAACACAGGATGCAGTGCAGAGAGACCAGTTAATTGGTTTAATGATGGCAGGATTTTAATCCTGCCTGTTTTCATGTTGCAGGTATGGTAAGGAAGTAAAATTTTTGTCTATTTTTGCTTGTCATATCATTTAGTCTGTGATAAAATATCTTTCGGTCACAAACAAGTGTCCGCAACACAAAAACAAATATAAACTGCTGGCAGAGATTAAAGGAACAGGCTATGGGATGCAGATATTTTGTGGTGAAGGAACAGGCGGTGCCGGAGGTATTGTTAAAGGTGGTGGAAGCCAAAAAGCTTCTTGATACGGGCAGAGTGCATACGGTCAATGAGGCGGCAGACCAGGTAGGCATTAGCAGGAGTTCTTTTTATAAGTATAAAAATGATATTTTTCAGTTTCATGACAAATCACAGGGAACCACTATCACATTGACTTTTCAGATGGAAGATGAACCGGGGCTTTTATCAGACGTGCTCAAGATAGTGGCTGACTTTGGGGCAAACATACTGACGATACATCAGAGTATTCCCGTAAACGGGATTGCCACACTTAGCCTAAGCATCCAGATACTTTCCACTACGGGAAATGTATCGGAGATGTTGGAAACCATGGAACGGCAAAAGGGTGTCAGAAACGTAAAAATACTGGCAAAAGATTAAATTTAACAGGAATTGCAAAAATGAAAAAAGGCAATTGTGAAACTGGAAACAGCAATTGCGGGACTGGAATAGGAGGAAAAATGATTCAGATTGCGGTAATGGGATACGGCACGGTAGGAAGCGGTGTTGTGGAGGTAATTGAAAAAAATAAAGAGGAAATCAATAAGAAGTCCGGCGAGGCGATAAATATCAAATATATTTTGGACTTAAGAGATTTTCCAAATGACCCATATGCGGATAAGGTGGTTCATGATGTGGAGCAGATTTTAAATGACCCGGAAGTAAAAATCATATGTGAGACAATGGGGGGATTAAAGCC
This sequence comes from uncultured bacterium, assembly GCA_947088515.1. GTDB lineage: Bacteria > Bacillota > Clostridia > Lachnospirales > Lachnospiraceae > Suilimivivens. Next base: position 4,159 of record CAMUHA010000014.1, on the reverse strand, counting down.
TGCTTATGATTTTACGAAAAGAGCGCTTCTTCTTGGAAAAAGCGTCTGCACCTCCAACAAGGAGCTGGTGGCAGTACATGGGCCGGAACTGATTCAGATTGCCCATGAAAATAAATGCAACTATCTTTTTGAGGCAAGTGTGGGCGGTGGTATTCCTATTATACGTCCGTTGAATTATTCCCTGACGGCAGAAAAAATAGACGCTATTACAGGAATTTTAAATGGAACAACCAACTATATTCTTTCCAAAATGGAAAAGGAAGGCGCAGGCTTTGATGATGTGTTAAAAGAGGCGCAGGAGAAGGGATATGCGGAAAGAAACCCGGAGGCGGATGTGGAAGGGTATGATGCCTGCCGGAAAATTGCCATTCTTTCCTCTCTCATGTGTGGAAAGAACGTAAAGTATCAGGATATTTATACAGAAGGAATAACTAAAATTACGGCTGTGGATTTTATCTATGCAAAGGCAATGGGAAGGACCATTAAACTTCTTGCACAGAGCAAAGAGGAAGAGGGAGCTTTTTTTGCTATGGTAGCGCCTTTTATGATTGGCAGGGAGCATCCCCTTTCCATGGTGAATGATGTGTTTAATGCGGTCTGCGTACATGGAAATATGTTGGGAGATTCCATGTATTATGGCAGAGGGGCAGGGAAACTTCCAACTGCCAGTGCGGTGGTATCTGATGTGGTGGACTGTGCAAGACATATTGGCAAAGTTATTATGTGTTTCTGGGAACAGAAGGATGTGACGCTTACAGGTATTGAACAGGCAAGCCGTCGTTTCTTTGTCCGTGTGGCTCTGGAAAAGGAAAAAAAGGCAATAGAAGTTTTTCAAAGCATTCATGTTGTGGAAGCTGGTGTTCCGGGAGAATTTGCCTTTGTAACGGACCTGATGACAGAAAAAGAATTTAATGAAAAAGCGGAAAAAACAGGAATTATCAGCCGGATAAGAATTGAGTGAAATGAGGAAATAAATGAATGTCAGACAAAAAATATGTGGTAGTGCTTGGGGACGGCATGGCGGATGAACCGATTGAGGTTCTGGGAGGAAAGACGCCGTTAGAATATGCAGATACCCCTGCTATGGACCGCTTAAGCCGGCTTTCCGAGATTGGGCTTGTGCAGACCATTCCTGCAGGCATGAAACCTGGTTCTGATACAGCAAACCTTGCTGTATTAGGTTACGACCCAAAAAGATACTATTCGGGACGTTCTCCGCTGGAAGCTCTAAGTATTGGCGTTCCCATGAAAGATTCGGACGTGGCTTTGCGGTGTAATATTGTAACGCTGTCAGAAGACGAAGTCACTTTTGAGAAAAAAACAATTATTGACCATAGTTCCGGTGAAATCAGTACTAAGGACTGTGCCGTTTTGCTTGAAGCAGTAAGGGAAGAGCTGCAAAATGACACCTACCGGTTTTACACAGGCGCCAGCTACCGGCATTGCCTGATTTGGGATAATGGGAGTGTTATTGAACTTTCCCAGCCTCATGATGTGCTGGGGCAGGTGATTGGCCCGCACCTTCCCACAGACCCTAATCTGCTCTTTATGATGAAAAGAAGCTATGAAATTCTTGCAAACCATCCGGTTAATATTAAGAGAAAGCAACAAGGGCTAAATCCTGCTAACTGTTGCTGGTTCTGGGGAGCGGGAAAGCGTCCTGTATTATCTTCATTTGAAGAAAAGACGGGGCTTAAAGGAATGATGGTTTCTGCGGTGGACCTTTTAAAAGGGATTGCTGTGGGAGCAGGTATGGGTGTGGCGAAAGTAGAAGGCGCCGATGGCAGCCTGCATACCAATTATGAAGGAAAAGTGCAGGCGGCGCTTACAGCGCTTTCGGATGGATATGATTTTGCCTATATCCATGTGGAAGCGCCTGACGAGATGGGGCATCAGGGAAATGTGGAGAAGAAAGTACAGGCAATTGAATTTCTGGATAAAAGGGTAATTGGACCTTTGATTCAGGCTCTTGCAGAGTCCCAAAAGGACTTCCGGCTATTGGTAATGCCGGATCATCCCACACCTGTCCGGGTGCGGACTCATACATCAGACAGTGTCCCTTATCTTTTATATGACAGTGCGCATCCTGGAGCGGAGAGCTGGAATTATAATGAAAAGGAAGCAAAATTGAGCGGCAACTTTGTCGCGCTTGGGCATACAATAATAAATAAGCTTATTGAACAATAAAATATAGCATAGGGATATAATGACAAAATATATTGATATATTATTATGAAGATACGTAATCGGATTTGCCTGATATGTATATAATTTACCCGTACTCCAATGGGGCCGGCTCTGGGCAGGCACAGGACCGCAAGCATAAGCTTGCGCTATGGGGAGGACAGGAATGGAGGATTATTATGAAAAAGGTAGTTAAATTTGGAGGCAGCTCCCTTGCCAGTGCAGAACAGTTCCGGAAGGCAGGAGATATTATACACAGTGATAAAGAAAGACGTTTTGTAATTCCCTCTGCACCGGGAAAAAGATTTTCTAATGATACCAAAGTTACAGATATGCTTTATGACTGCTATCATTTGGCAGAGCAGGGAAGAAATTTTGAAAGGGTGCTTGGAGATATCGCTTCCCGGTATCAGGATATTATAGAAGGACTTGGACTGTCCGTTTCCCTGAAAGAAGAGTTTGCGGTTATTGAAAAGAATTTCCGGGAAAATGCAGGGGAAAACTATGCTGCTTCCAGAGGGGAATATTTAAATGGTATTGTAATGGCGGCTTATCTTGGTTTTGAATTTGTGGACGCTGCAGAGGTAATCCGTTTTAATGAAAAAGGGGATTTTGATTCTGAGCTTACCAACCAGATGCTTAGCGAACGTCTTTCCGGAATGGAAAATGCCGTTATTCCGGGGTTTTATGGAGCTTATGAGGATGGGCGGGTCAAAACCTTTTCCAGAGGCGGTTCAGATATTACGGGCTCCATTGTGGCCAGGGCTGTGAAAGCTGATGTATATGAAAACTGGACAGACGTATCAGGCTTTTTGATTGCGGACCCTAAAATTATAGAAAATCCTCAGGGAATTGAGACAATTACTTATAAAGAACTGCGTGAGCTTTCTTATATGGGGGCAAGTGTTCTTCATGAGGATGCTATTTTCCCAGTAAGAAGGGAAGGGATTCCCATTAATATACGTAATACAAATAAACCAGAAGACGGCGGCACATGGATTGTGGAGAGCACCTGCCAGAAGTCAAGGTATACTATTACAGGAATTGCCGGTAAGACAGGATTTTGTTCTGTGAACATAGAAAAAGCAATGATGAATTCGGAAATCGGGTTTGGCAGAAAAGTTCTGCAGGCCTTTGAGGACAGCGGTATTTCTTTTGAGCATGTTCCATCCGGCATTGATACTATGACTGTGTTTGTGCATCAGGATGAGTTTATGGATAAGGAGCAGAAGGTAGTTTCCGCTATCCACAGATTAGCGGACCCGGATGGCATAGATATTGAAGGAGACCTAGCCCTCATTGCAGTGGTAGGCCGGGGGATGAAATCCACAAGAGGAACGGCGGGCCGTATCTTTTCCGCTCTTGCCCATGCAAATGTAAATGTAAAAATGATAGACCAGGGTTCCAGTGAGCTGAATATAATCATTGGAGTGGCAAATGATGACTTTGAAACGGCAATCAGGGCAATTTATGCCATATTTGTAATTTCGCAATTATAAGATGCCTAGTTTGATATTGTAATACACAATAATCTTTTATATAATTAAAATATACAAGCTAGACTAAGACTGATTAGAGTATGTCATAAGATGTACGCCACAGACTATGATACAAAATGCTATGCAAGATGTGCTGCATCTTGCAGTATGACCTGTGAAACTGATTTTACAAACCTGTGACAATTGGTATATTAATAAAAGGAACATATCATGGAGAAGGTGAAGGGGAGCGCAGGAGTTTTGAGCACACTGCAGCTTACGGACAGCATGAAAGGACTTGATGACCAGAGCAAGGCACTGCTTCGGCATAAGGAGGTGCTGGCCAATATTTTAAAAGGAACTATCAGGGAATATGAGGGTTATACCAAAGAAGAGATTATGGAATTTATAGAGGCGGATTCCATCACATCAAAGGATGTATCTGCAGGCAGAACCAATTCTGAAATAAGGGGAGATAATGCAGAATTTAAAAACCT
>CAMUHA010000013.1 GCA_947088515.1 uncultured bacterium | reverse complement strand
CAGGATACGAATGGGGATGGGATCGGGGATCTGCAGGGTATTATATCCCGGCTGGATTATATCAAAGAGCTGGGATGCAATGCGCTGTGGATTAATCCCTGTTTTGTTTCGCCCTTTGGGGATGCGGGATATGATGTGGCAGATTATTATGCCATAGCTCCCAGATATGGAACCAATGCGGATGCAGAACAGCTGTTTAAGGAAGCGCATAAACGGGGAATGCACGTTCTTCTGGACTTGGTTCCGGGACATACATCAGTGGAGCATAAGTGGTTTAAGGAATCCATGAAAGCGGAAAAAAATGAATTTACAGACAGATATATCTGGACAGATAATGTATGGGACACACCGGAAAATATGGCATATCTAAGGGGTGTGGCTGAAAGAAACGGCTCTTGCGCGGTAAACTTTTTTTCCATGCAGCCTTCCCTGAACTATGGGTTTTACAAAATAGATAAACCCTGGCAGCAGCCGGTAGATGCGCCTGGCCCTGTGGCGACATTGGAAGAAATGAAAAATGTTATGCGTTTCTGGCTTACAATGGGGTGCGATGGCTTTCGGGTGGATATGGCTGGTTTTATGGTAAAAAATGACGAAGATGGGAAGGGAACCATTGAGCTTTGGAAAAAGGTCCGTCGTTTCCTTGATGAAGAATTTCCGGAAGCGGCAATGGTATCCGAGTGGGGAGAGCCGGATAAATCACTCTTAGGCGGTTTTCATATGGACTTTCTTTTGCCCTTTGGCCCTATACATTATGCAGAATTATTTCGTGGAGAAAATCCGTATTTTTCCAGAAGGGGGCAAGGAGACATTTCACAGTTTGCGGAAAATTATATGAAAAGCTACGAAAAAACCGGAGGAAAAGGATTGATTTGTATTCCTTCAGGCAACCATGATACAGACAGAATGGCCAGAACATTATCACAGGAAGAAATGAAAATGGCATTTGCGTTTCTGCTCTCTATGCCAGGCGCGCCTTTTATCTACTATGGGGATGAAATAGGAATGCGCTATGTGGAAAATCTTGTATCTGTGGAGGGAGGTTTCAACAGAACCGGTTCCCGTTCCCCTATGCAGTGGGATGGCGGTGTCAATGCTGGATTTAGCGCGGCGCCGAAAGACAAGCTGTATATCAGGCAGGACGAAAGCAACGACCGTCCTACGGTTCAAAAGCAGATGGACGAGGAAGATTCTCTGTATCACGAAGTCCAAAAACTGACTGCCCTGCGGCAGGCGCATAAGGCCCTGCAGAGCAATGGCGGGATTGCCTTTGTGTATGCAAAAGAAAATGCCTATCCGATGGCATACATAAGAGATTTTGAGGAAGAAAAAATCCTGGTGGTTCTTAATCCGTCGGAACAGGAAGAAAGCTTTGAGTGGAGTGGTAAGGCAGGGGAGTTTATCTACACACAGGGCGGCGAAATAAAAATTTCTGACGGAAAAGTCACAGTGCCGGGAGGTTCAGCTGGATTTATTAAGGTTTGCGGATAGTCTGCAAGTCTGCCTGCCAAGTGGTATATCAAATTATAATAAGGCTTTTGGAGATCCTTCCAAAAGCCTTTTGAAGATATTTTTCTTTGGAAACAATGTATGATTCATTGGAAAAACGATGACTTAAAATATAAAAATTATAAATTTCCTCCGATATTTGGTGCAAAATACTTGAATTAATCTCAATATGTAGTAAAATAGATTATATATGTCAAAAGGAGAAGAATGCTATGACAGCAGGTGATTTGACGGTTGAGGGGAGAAGATTCAGAAATCGGTCAGATTATGAGGCTGCTTTAAGGGACCAAAAGAAGATAAAACAAATTAAAGCAAAGGTCAATTTTGACAGTCCAAAGCAGGTGTATGAGCTGCTTGAACAGCTGCAAAGCGGTACATATCAATTTGAGACAGCGCTGGGCACCGATTTTGATGATGAAATATATGAAAGAGTGGAGGCGTTAAAAAAACAGGGAATTACGGCGGAAAATGCGGGTAAGGTTTTAAAAGGGAAAAAGGGGAAAGAGAAGAAAGCGGCAAGGGCTGACCTTAAAGCAGCTAAAGCGCCGAAACATAATAAAGATGGCAAAAAAATATCCTCAAAGACCCGTTTGGAAGATTATGACAAGGAAATGCAAAAACAAATTCTTGAAGAACTGAAAAAGCAGGAAAAACGGCGGAAGCTGATAATGACGGCTGCTTCCCTGACGGCGGTTGTCTGTTTTGCCTATTTTGGAATTTATTATTATTTCAGCATAAGAACGAGCATGAGTTATGAAGGATTAGCGGAGCTAAAGGGCAGCGAGGCGCTTACCGAGAGCAAAACAAAGAATGAATTTTCTTTACATAAACAGGCAGTGAGGCTTCCAGATGTGCTTGATGAATATAAAACTTTATATGAAAAGAATAAAAAGCTAATCGGATGGCTGAAAATTGACGATACAATAATAGATTACCCTGTGATGCAGACTACAAATAACGAATATTATCTGGACCATAATTTTAATCAGGAGTATGACAAGAACGGAAGTATTTTTTTAGACGCTGACTGTACGGCATATCCCCGTTCCACTAATCTGATTGTGTATGGACATCATATGAAGTCAGGCAAGATGTTCGGACAGCTCCAGCGATATGCGAAAGAGTCTTATGGAAAGGAACATTCTATTATCCAGTTTGATAGTATATATGAGAAGGCGACCTATCAGGTAATGTATGTGTTCCGTTCGCAGGTATATAACGAAGATGATTTTGTATTCAAATATTACCAGTTTATTGATGCAAATTCAGAAGAGGAGTTTAATTCTTACATGAATGAAATGGCAGCTATGAGCCTTTATGATACGGGAATAACAGCAAGCTATGGAGATACGCTTCTTACGCTTTCAACTTGTGACAATTCCCAGACAGATGGGAGATTTGTAGTGGTAGCCAAAAGAATTAAGTAGCCAAGAAGGAGTGTTATAATGGTTAAGGGTGTAAAAAAGAAAAAAAACAGGAAGTTAATGCGGCAGGTCAGAAAAACCATTGGCGCATTATTAATGGTTTCCGCGATTGTGGTTGCGGCGATTCCGGTGCAGGATGTCAGTGCATATCCGTTTTCACCAGGCAGTACAGATCCCAAACCGGAGAAGATTAAGGTTGCCGTTACCAGTAATTACGGTGAGATTCAGACGAAGGATCAGGAAGTTGCTTCAGGCTTGCAGGCAGTAGTTCCGCAATATGGATATAAAAGTACGATACCATATGCGCGTGATAAGCGGGTAGGAGACCAGGTTGTATATACATCAGGGGATGGTATGTTTCAGTTCGCATTTGATTACATAGATACCACCCGGAGAGGCGCGGTAATCCTTAATTTTAATAATGTGCGTAATGAAAGTACCATTACAATTCCACATTCTACCTTAGCGTACAGGAAGTATGCACCCAACAACTCAAATGATGGGTACTGTCTGGTAAGTCTGAATGATGAACTTTTGGGGTACTTAAAGTATGAACAAGATAGGGACCCAATAACCAAAGAGCTTCTATACAAAACAATAAACCGTGTGCCTGATATGACTTCTACGGCAACAAGCAATGTGGTTAATATACAGCTTACTCAAAGTGAGGTGCTCTGGATAGACGGAAAAGGATTCCATGATTATACACAGAAATATGAAGAAAGAGATTCTAGCGGTGTATTGCAGGAACTTACCAGAACAGTTCGTTGTCAGGTGGAGCCTGTGATGGTGGAAAAGAAGTATCCTTGTTACTATACCACCATAGAAGAGTGGAAAAATATTCCAAATGAACAGTTGTATTATACAGAGAAGAAGTTAGATGCAAATAATAAAGTAATAGGAGATGATTATGGTAACTGGCAGCTTGCCGGAAGTGAAAGCAAGCATTGGAAAGTAAATGCGGAGATTGCCTATATCGGAGCAGAATATATTGAGGAAAATAATACAGGATGGAAGGTTTCAGATAAGGATGACCCCGCCCAGGGAATCGTTAAAGGACTTAGAAGAGGGCCGAATGATGGAGTGTTTGCGGGACACCGGGAAATCACCAACATTGTATTTGAAGGCGGAATGCGTGGAGTAAGTGACTATGCCTTTTATGGCTGTACGACTCTAAGCAGTGTAGATTTTACGCAGAGTATTGAAACAATAGGTAATGGTGCATTTGCGGAATGTATACAGCTGCAAAGCGTTACGATTCCCAGAAATGCGTCTCTCCAGGCAATTGGAAAGGATGCTTTCTATAATTGTCGGGCATTAAAAGACTTTGTGGCGCCAGATACACTTGAGGCATTTGGCGACTGTGCATTTGAAGGCTGTACCGCACTGCAGAGTGTGAATCTGCTTGGAAGTGAAAGACCTGTTTCATTAAAAAGACTTGGAAACCATTTATTCAGGGGCTGTACCTCATTGACCAGCCTGGAATTTCCTGATGGTTATTCAGAAAGTGAGCTGGATATAGACATATTTAAAGGGTGTACATCCTTACAATTTGTTAAATTACCTAACACTCCATCTGGAGAAGTTGTTAATTTTGTAGACAGCCACTATGATAACAAAACCGATTATCCCAACTGTTCTGATAAGGAAGGAGATGCCTGGGAGGAATTCAGAGAGACAGTGCCAGAGTCTTTTTACTTTGAAGGTCCTGAAAAATCAGAAATTCATGATACATCACATGATAATTCCATTACCTATAAATATCCGGGAAAGGAATTATATGAAAAAGTAGTGTATGAACACAGCGATGGTGACGGAGCAGGCCAAAAGAGTGCAAAAGTAATATATCAGGTAAATAATACTGGCGATTTGGTGAAATTTGATGTTTTGAGCAATGCAAGACCGGATGTTATTACCATTCCAGAGAAAATTGGCGCATTTGGTATTACAAAGATTGCACAGGGAAGCTTTAACGATAATCCTAAATTGTGTAATGATTTAAAAAGAGTGACCATCCCGGCATCTGTTACCCAAATTGGCGATAATGCTTTTAAAGGATGTCATAAGCTTGAAACTATTATTTTTACTGATTCAACAACAATACAGTCGATTGGGACTGACGCCTTTAGAACACAGGAAGTAACTTGTGATATTGGTGATGGAAGTAATTTTGACCATAAAGGTAATATTTGGTCAGGACCTGGTGATAAAGTAAATTCGAAACCAGAGCTTTGCTTTGTGGGAAGAATGCTGAACGACGAAGGTCAGGATACGGAAACATTTAAGTATGCCATGAATGGCGTCAGTAAAATAAATAATAACAGTACAGAGAATATCTGGATCAGCTGTCATAGTGGGGACCCTACAAACCTGGAGGTGGAATATAATTATGACCCCAAGACACAGACCGGGGAAGCACAGCTGGTAAGTTATCCAAGGCTTTCTGAATTAAAAAACACAACGGCATGGGTAAAGAACCTTCCTTATGTAACAACACCAGAGGAGGAGGCAAAGTATACCGCAATAGTACAGGATGCGCTTACTGCCGCACCCATTACACCAGATGGTCAGGCGTTTAAGAATGCGGCATTAAACATTGCAATTCCAGCCAGTGTTGTAAGTATTAAACCAGGACTGTTTTCAGGCGTATACTATGAGAAGGATTCAGATGGAAATTTTGTGCTGGACGCAGATGGAAATAAAGTTATACATGGAGTAGATACAACAACTGGCAAGGCTACTGATGCAGATGAGGATATTAAATCCGTGCTGTTTAATGGGGTTAAGCAGATTGATGCTTTTGCATTTAAGGATTGTGCAGCATTAGAGGCAATAGATGTTATTGGCAGTGAATATATTGATGATTATGCTTTTGAAGATTGCATAAAATTAAGAAATGTAAAGCTGGGTACGAATCTTGAAGATACAGGGAAGCGTCCATTTAAAGGATGTATAGATTTAAATGATATAGAATGTCTAGAAGGGTCAAAATTCAGCTGTGATGATGACGGAGGAATTTTATATCGCAGTACAGGCGCTGGAAAAGAGATTGTTGAGTGTCTGGAAAACAGAGGAAAGACAAATGGCGTTGGTTCCTATAATGTTGGACCGGACGAATTGTCAGGAGTAACATCTATAAAACCAGAAGCATTTGCGGATTGTCATGATGTTGCCCAAGTTGACTTATCAAAAACAACAGTAGCGATTATTCCAGAAGGCGCCTTTAAAAAGATGGAATTAAACAGTATCGTATTGCCAAGCACCTTGAAGCGAATTGAAGCAGAGGCATTTGTTGATAACGATGTTAAGAGATTTGTAGTGTATTATAAGGGTGACCCGATGACCATTGAAGAAGACGCCTTTGAACCTCTGGACCCGGATGGGCAGGAAGTAATCTTCCAGTGTCAGAAAGGATCCAATGCAGATTATTATGCAATGGATTATAAATATATTACTTCAAGTGATAAAGAAGTATTTCAGGAGTTTACGGTAATATTCTATAATCAGCCCGAATATCCTAACACGGACCCCAATACATGGGTTATGTTAGATAAACAGACAGTACGGGCCGGGGAATCAGCTGTACCTCCTGCAGAAAATCCAAAATGTAACAATCCTGACCTTTCTTTTATCAGATGGACAGAATACAGGAATATACAAAAAGACACAGATGTAGTTCCTATTTATGATTCACCGGAGTATGAAGTACGGTTCGTGGATGGTTTTGACGGTGAGACACTTAAGACAGAAACTGTTAAGCATGGACGGAGCGCAACGCCTCCTTCGGAGGAAGAACTGCCCAAACATGAAGGATATGTATTTTCAGGCTGGAACAAAGAATACTATAATATTACAGAAGATACGATTATCACAGCCATATACAGAGACGGCACCGGCGATGCCAACAGGGTAAAAGTAACGTTTTATGATGAAGACAGAACAACAGTCCTGTATGTCCAGTATTGTGAAAAGGGTGGTTCTGTAATAGAACCCAAAGCGCCTACAAAGCAAGGATATGTGTTTGCAGGATGGATGCCTTCTGACCTAACAAATATTGAGCAGGATATGGCAGTAGTTGCAACCTATTTACCGGAAGGATGGGGAGGAAATGGTACGCCTGGACCATCAGGTGGAAATGGCGGAAACAACGGAGGAAATGGCGGAAACAACGGAGGAAATGGCAATAACGGAAGCAATCCCTCTACATCACCAGACCCCTCCGCAACACCGACAGCTACACCTGACCCAAATGGTAATGTTGTGAAATATACAGTATCTGTTTCAGGAGGAAGTGGAAGCGGCAGCTATGCGGCTGGTGAAATTGTTGCAGTCAATGCGTATTTCATGGGAGAAGGTCAGGTATTTGACAGATGGACCTCTTCTACGGCAGGCGTAGGGTTTGCAAATCCGGAAGCTTCATCCACAACCTTTACTATGCCGGCAGCAAATGTATCAATTACAGCAACTTACAAGACAGGAAGCGGTTCATCATCTGTTAATACCGGCACAGGTGGCGGCGGCGGTGGTGGTGGTGGTTCTACCGGCACAGCTTCTAATAATGGAACGACTGTGGAAGTTACCAAACCAGGCATTTCCAATACCAATGTTGCAGGAGCTACTGTAAGTGGCGCAACCGATAACTTTGTAGTTAAGGTTACAGAAGATCAGGCTGCTACAGACGCAGTGGTTGCTGCATTGCAGGCAAGATATGGTGATATCAGCAGAATTAAATATCTTCCTATGGATATCAGTTTATATGACTCTACCGGACGAACAAAGATTGCGGATACATCAGGAATCAGTGTCAATATAACTCTGCCGCTGCCAGATGATTTAGTGCAGTATGCAGGTAATAATAAAGCGGCCGCTGTATCGAATGGCTCTTTAGAAGATTTAAATGTCAGGTTTACTACAGTAGGTGGTGTGCCTTGTATCAACTTTACAGCAACCCACTTTTCACCGTATGTGATATATGTAGATACAGCAAATCTGACAGAAGGTACAATAGATGTGACGCCTAAAACAGGTGATCCCATTCATCCTAAGTGGTTTTTGGCTCTTGGAATGGCATGTTTGTCACTGGTGCTGTTCTTTAAACGCGACAAAGTAGTAGTTAAGTCCAAAGCAGCTTAGTTGACAATATGACTTTGCTGCCAGGGATGGCATAGGAGCTTCTATGGATAGAAGAATTGCAAAGACGCTGGGTGTACTGCTATTGCTTACGGCAATAGTAGTCACTCAGGTTCCTGTGTCAGATGTGGAGGCAGTTGCCATCGCATCTGATTTTGAAATGGATGGAACAAAATTATTGAAATATTCAGGCCGGGAACAGGTAGTGTCTATACCTGAAGGCGTCAAAACTGTTGGTGAGGAAGCTTTTGCCGGAAATGATAATCTGGTTAAAGTTACCATTGGCGGTGAGGTGGAATCTATCGGTTATCGTGCTTTTGCTGGTTGTGATAATCTAAGGACCATATATGTGGGAGATAATGTTGAAGAGATTGAAACAGCAGCTTTCAGCAATAATAAGGAATTAAAAAATGTAACTTTGGGCGCTGAGGTGAAAAAGCTGGGGACGGGGGTTTTTGCAGGCAGTGGACAACTGGAAGACCTTACAATTTCTGAAGAAAACCAGTATCTGTATTTCTCAAACGGTATTTTATATGATAGTGAAGAGACAAAAGTGTATGCCTTGATGCCTGCTTATGAAAAAGGGGCTTATACTCTTCCAAGTACAGTTACCGAAATAACGGGATACGCCTTTTGGGGAAATCCATATTTGGAAAAAATTTCTTTGGGAAGCGGTTTAAGAGAAGTTCCGGCCTATGCTTTTTCTAACTGTATGAATCTGAAGGAAGTGGAGATTCCACTGGCAGTAAGAGGTATTGGTGCGAAAGCCTTTGAGGATTGTGTGAACCTGACAAAGGTTTCGTTACCAGATTCTATGGCCCAGATAAGCGCTTCCGCCTTTGATGGTTGTCCAAATGTTGAGTTTACAGCAACACCAGGAACTTACAGCGGTGATTTTGCCCAGTCCTTCAAAAAATCGGAAATTGAAAAAGTAGAGTACGAGGATGTGAAGGACGGACAGGTTATTGGGTCTGAAGATATAGGTAACGATGAATCGGGGCAGAAAGAGGGAGAATTGCCTGCAGTACCGCCTGATGAGCATGAGAACATTGGAGGAGATGCGTCTCCTGCATCAGATAAAATTTCTCTTTCAGATACCATAAATAATAAGACTCTATTGGGAGAATCCAGTATTGTGTCTGGCCGGGCAGTAATTTTTATTGACAACAGCCAGCCCAGAGTAATTGATGGCAGTGTACCTTCGGGAATTGATTTATCCAATATGGAATATGGAACCGAAGGAGGAGAAGGCATACAAAATCTTCTTGCTGATAATGCCCAGAAGGGGAAGGATTTCCCTAAATATACGGTTATTGATGGTATGAAGATTGCATCTCAGGCATTTTATCAGGATGTGGAGCTGTCATCATATGAAATTGACAACGGAATTACAGAAATCGGCGAATTTGCTTTTGCAAGGTCCGGGCTTACTTCTGTCACAATTCCAGAAGGTGTGACAAAAATTGGCTATGGCGCCTTTTATCATTGTGATAGTTTAAATGATGTGATTATTCCTCCTTCTGTTACGGAAATTGAGCCGTATGCGTTTGAAAAAACGCCTTGGATACAAAAACAGACAGGGGATTATCCGTTTACGATAGTTGGAGATGGGATACTGATCGCCTATGCAGGAAGCGACAGTGTTGTAAATATTCCGGGAAATGTAAAACAGATTGGCCCTAATGTATTTAAGGACCATATGGGGATTACAGCAGTGAATATTCCTGATTCAGTTGAGATAATTGGGGAAGAAGCCTTTATGAACTGCCGGAATTTGAAGACAGTTAATGGCGGGAAATATCTGGTAAAGGTAAAGGACCGTGCTTTTATGAACTGTCCATTATCTTCGGTAACAATACCAGCATCTATGAAAGAGGTGGGACTTGGCGCATATGCACTGGGTAATGGAACTGATACAGTGGTATTTACAGGAAGTGAGCTGCCTATTTTAACTACAGGTCAGAGTACAAAGCGGATATCCAATCAGGAATACCGGACTTATGCCTTTGGCAATATCAGAAATGCAATTGTTCCTGACACTGTAAATGATTTCAATGGAACAGTTTTAGAAGCGGGTACTTATGGTTTTAATGGCGTTATTTCCGGTGAATCTGGGATTCAGCTTGCAGATAATCGCTCTGGCGTATCTGCGGCACAAACTGGTGGTGTGATGTTAAGCATCAACAGTCAGGCGATTCCGGAGGGCGGTAATGCAATGGCCGCCATTCCTGGAAATGAAGGTACCTATATTTTGAAGGTGGTGGATTCTGAAGAAGCCAAAAGCCTTATTGCATCTGCATATGGAGAACTGTATGGAGGAAGAACGCCTGTAGGTCTTACCGCTTATGACATTACACTTTTTGATGCTTCAGGTACAGTGCCAATTACCAGACTTGGCAAACAATATCTGGATGTTCAGTTTAAGATACCGGAAGGTATTACTGTAGCAGACAATCTTCATGTGGTTACGCTGGACCAGGATGGGCAGCTTGAAGCTGTGGAACACAGGATACTTCAGCTGGAAGATGGTGAATATGTACAGTTTACCACAAGTCACTTTTCACCTTTCGGCATTTATAGCTATTCTGGTATGAACGCCCAGGCAGTGGTGAAAGATGGTCAGGCGGTAATTACCAGTTTATCTGGCAACAAGGATAACACGCCAGATACAGGAGATGACTTTATTCATCCTAAGTGGTTTATGGCGCTGGGATTGTTTGCAGGAGCAATTGCACTGTTCCTGTATAAAGGAAAATCAAAGAAAAGAATTTAAAATAGAACTGTTCAAAAACTTCCGGCATATGATAGTAAAAAAGCCGGGAGTTTTTTTATGCTTCGGGTAAGACAACAGGTTGGGTGCAGCGACGAGTTGATTAATTCCTGCGGGAAAAAAGGTGTAACCATAGCAATGCTTGATACAGGGGTGGCTTTCCACCCTGATTTTGATAATAGGATTATTGCGTTTAAGGACTTCGTAAATGAAAAAAGAGGATTGTATGATGACAGTGGGCATGGAACCCATGTGGCAGGCTGTCTGTGTGGAAGCGGGAGAGTATCAGGAGGAAAATATAAAGGAATTGCACCATACAGTACCTTGGTAGTTGGAAAGGTTTTAGATTACCGGGGAGATGGTCATGTGGAAAGTATGGCGGAAGGGATGGAATGGGTGTTGGATAAACAGAGGGAATATAATATCCGCATCTTAAATATATCTATTGGTATGGATGAAAATACGGATAAGGAACGTCTGAAACGACTGGTAGGATTGGTGGACGAGGCTTGGGAGAGAGGAATGATTGTAGTATGTGCCGCAGGGAATATGGGGCCTAAACCTATGTCAATTTCACCTCTGGGTGCAAGAAAGCAGGTGATTACAGTAGGATGTCATGAAGGAGGATATTTTGGAAATGTGGATAATCTTTGTGAAAATTATTCCAGCCGTGGACCTACACCATATGATATGAAAAAACCAGATGTGGTTGCACCAGGAACCGATATTCTTTCCTGTAATGCAGGAATAGCAAGAAGAGGACGTTATTATAAAAATCCCTACATTGCCAAAAGCGGTACTTCCATGGCTACTCCTATTGTCTCAGGGGGACTTGCGCTGTTGCTTCAAAAATATCCCTTTTATACGAATATTCAGGCGAAACAAAAACTGCTTTATACATCCAGAGATTTAAATGAACCGTGGAATAAGCAAGGGTGGGGAATGATTCAAATTGACAGATTGCTAAAATAAAAGATATACTATATTTGGAGGATAAAAAAGATGAAATTTGAGGCTGTTGTGGGAAATCCGCCCTATCATATATCAGATGGCGGGAATGGGGCAAGCGCATTGCCGGTTTATCAGAAATTTGTGGAACAGGCACAAAATCTTTCGCCTGACTTATTGTCAATGATTACCCCTGCCAGATGGTTTATGGGAGGCAGAGGGCTTGACAGTTTTAGAAATCAAATGTTGAACGATGACCGTATCAGAGAAATACATGATTTCCCAAATGCCTCAGAATGCTTTCCAGGAGTTGAAATAAAAGGTGGGGTATGCTATTTCCTCTGGAAAAAAGAAGATAGAGGACTCTGTACAGTTTATTCACATAATGATGGCATAACGGAAATATCCCAAAGACCTTTACTTGAAGCGGGAATGGAGGCATTTATCAGAAATGAATCCCAGATTGCAGTTTTGCGGAAACTGAATCTGGAGAATGAAAAAAATCTTTCACATATGCTTTATGCCGGGAGATTTTATGGATTCCATACAAAGGTTGAACGATACAATAGCACGGAAGGAAGCATTCAGACAGCAGACGGTAAATCCACAATCCCGGTGGCCTTCCAAAAAACGGAAGATAAAAATATAAAAATATATATTCATGGAGGGGAATGCTGGGTTTCTTTTGGGGATATTCCAAGGAATAGGGAAGCGGCAGAAAAGTATAAAGTTATAATACCAAGGTCGGGCAATCCGGGAGGCAGTATTCTGGGCAAGCCTAAAATAAGTGAACCAGGTTCTTGTAGCTCCAACACTTATGTTGTAGCCTTTCCAAGGGAAGGAGAACTCTCACAAAAGGAGGCGGAGAATATACTGTCCTATTTGAAAACGCGTTTTGTTAGATATCTGGTTGCAATCAAAACCTCCACACAGGATATGCCTCCCAAGGCATATGAGTTTGTACCCATGCAGAATTTTGGAGAGCGCTGGACAGACCAGAAGTTGTATGAAAAATATAAACTGACCGAAAAGGAGATAATGGCAATAGAAAATACAATTCCTGTTATGGAATAGAAGGGGGATGACTATGATTAGGAGAAATACGGAAGGAAAACATAATTTTTCTCTTCAGGTTGGAAGGGCATGTAATATTTATGATATGCAGGGACTTCTTATGAATGAAAAGAATAAATTTACAGCGGCAGTAGAGGCCTTTGAGATGAAAGCAGATGAGAAGGTAGAGAAGGTAATGGGAAATACTTTCAGCGAAAGAGAATTTTACATTAAAAGCTGTTTTGCTGAAAGAGTGAATGTTTCATTTTTCCTGTTTATACACAGAGAAGGTACGAAAAAAATTTATCTCTATGAAATCAAGCCAGACCATAAACGGAAGTCGGTTCAATCAGTTGCAGAAGAAATATTAAGTGAGGAGGACTTTATTGACTGGTGGGGTAGCCATAAACGTACCATTCAAAGAAAAGGATACCGTGGGGAACTTAAAGACCGCATTCAATTAAGTTATTTTGACAGCCTATTAGAGTCAAGAGGCCTGAAATGGGGTGGAAATGTGGATGGATTTATGGTGTCTGCAGAAGGAGATTCAACAGAAGAGGTGAACATTATTTCTGTTATTGAAAATCGCTTTACCAATAAAAAATCTATCAGATAATATGACCCCGCAGATTATTTTAAAAGCGGGGGAGGAGATTACCGCACCTGGTTTCCCCTTATAAAATTAAAAGAAATGCTTGGTATTCCTCTTTTTATTTTTACGTATTCAAACCGGAAAGGAGAGGAGAACCTTGTGGGAGCTACATTGATAGAAGCTTTGAATGAGCAGGGTATTACTTATATTCAAAACGGAAACAGCAAACAGATGAAACCCTGCGACAATTTGTTTGATAATACAGAGGAACTGGTACAATGGGTGTCAGATATGGTAGTTTGCCATGGCTAAAAGGGGATTAAAAAAGGTGTAAAGTCCTTGAAATTGAAATCACAGGACTTTACACCCTATATTTTGAACAGAAAAATCAATGTACAAAGGTCTTATATTTCAAATTGGTCCATAAGCTGTACCATGGTTTCCACTTGGGCTTTTTGTTCCTCACTGACAGCTGCCGTCTCCTGGGAGGTTGCAGAGTTATTGTCCACCACTGCGGAAACCTGCATAATGCCGTCATTTACATTGCGCATATGTGAAACATTCTGCTCAAGCATCTGGGCGATTTGGTCAATTTTCTCTGTAGCTTTTTTGGCATCTTCCATTACTTCTTTCATATTTTTTGCAGTTTCATCAGCAATTGTGATACTTTTATCCATTACAGTAACAGTAGTTTCAATGAGCTCTGTGGTTTTTCCTGCAGCCTTTGCGGATTCATCAGCCAGGCTTTTAACCTGGTCTGCAACAACAGCAAAACCTCTGCCGGCTTCACCGGCTCTTGCAGCTTCAATAGCGGCATTCAAAGACAAAAGATTGGTTTGGGAAGCAATGTCTTCTATTGTTTCAATAATTGTGCCAATTTGTTCGGAACATTTACTGATTTCAGCAATGGATGCTTTTAATTCCTGCATTTTGTGATTTCCTTTTGCAAGCGTTTGGCCTGCTTTGGAAGCAATTTTAGCAGACTCCTCTGCCTCCAGTGTATTTTGTTCCATGCTTCTAATAGTGCCTTCAAACAAATTCATCAGTTCTGTTACTTGCGTGGCCTGGGATGTACAGCCTTCTGCCAAGTCCTGGGCCGCACAGGCTAACTGTTCAGACCCACTGTCAATCTGGCTGGAAACATTACGGATGGTAAGCAGGGTTTCACGCATTTTTTCGCCTATTTTCAAGAAGGATTCCTTGATGGCGACAAATTCCCCTACATATTCCTGTTTAATTTTTATGTTGTAATTTCCATTTCCCATTTGTTCAAGAACTTCTGTAATTTCCTTTACCATGGAAAGAATATTCTGCTTCATAAAAGCAATGGCAGAAACCATTGTGCCTACTTCACTGTCATCCATTTGAAGGTCGAGACTGGTATGGAAATCGCCTTTTGCGAGCACGGACATTTGTACGGAAACTTTTTCTATTGGCTTAAGCAGTTCCTTATCAGCAAATTTGATGGTTTTTATAAACTGTATAACTACATAGACAAAAGAAAGTGCGAACAGTATTTCAAAGATAATTTGCAGCATTTTTAATAATTTCTGGTTTTCATCTTTACGGGCAAGAATATCAGAGATAGTCTCATCAGTCAGTTTACTGATTTGTTCAACTGTTTCTTCATATTCATTACTGAACACACAGGCCTGAGCGGAGGCAAGGTCTCCGTTTTTCACATATTCAATGGCGGATACTTCCAGAGGAACAAGATTTTCAGATAAAGAAGCGATTTTGTTCAGACTGTTCCATTCTTCGTTGGTAATGCCGCAGGTTTTCAAAGTTTCAATTGCATGTTCTCTGTTTTGGTCTTCATTTAATTCTTTCATATATGCTTGCTGGTATTTTTCCAGACCTGTGACAGCATAAGACTGTACTTCATGGGTCAGTGTTTTGGAACCAGTGCGGTACTGGTTAAGCGCCACTGTAGTGTTAAGCTGGGCGGTATGTACAGTTGTCAATTTGATATTAAATAAAATAAAACCGATTAATAAGATAGCCCCTATCCCTACCGCCGTTAATGCCTGATATACTAATTGCCGGAGTAAGGCGGCCTGACCTTTTTTTCCTGATGCTTGTTGCAGCATTTTTTCTTTACTCATAAATCCATCCTCCTGTAAAAAAGCTTTTCGGTCTTTCAAAAAATTATAATCTTCTAAAAAAATCCCCACCGTGATGGTGAGGATAAAATGTTCACACCGAATAATTGACAAACTCTGCAAATAAACGGGGACAGATATGTCCTTGTCCGAATATGTTTATTATACACAGAAAAAGGGAAAAAAGCAATACTCTGATTGTATAAGATTAACATTATATATGAAAAGTATGATATAGAAAAAGGGAAGTTTTATTAATAATAATTTATATAGTATTGCTGTCATTTGGATAATGGGGTATGATACTTAAGAAACTTTGCCAAAAGCGCTTGGCATAGAAAAACAGCGTGGATAGCGGATTGTTATGTGTGTATGAGGGAGAATGAATGTGAAAACCTGTTATATTATCGGAGCTGGGGATTTTGGCGATGGGAGGCTGATGCCTTTAGACAGTGATTTGGTTATTGCCTGTGACGGGGGTTTTGAGCATTGCAGGAAAAGAGGAATCAGGATGGATTTGGTGGTGGGGGATTTTGATTCTCTGGGGTACCAGCCTATTTATCCAACGGTAATAAAGCTTAACCCTGAAAAAGATGAAACAGATATGGGATGGGCAGTTATAGAGGGATGGAAAAGAGGATACCGGGAATTTGTTTTCTTTGGGGGAACAGGTGGAAGAGTTTCCCATACGATTGCCAATATATCCCTGCTTGCAGATATTGCTGTTAAAGGAGGGCATGGGATTTTATTTGGGAATGGGACCTGGTACCGTGTGATTTATAATGAGGAGATTGTTTTTGGAAAGGAAGAAACAGGGTATCTTTCGGTGTTTTGTCTGGGAGACCAGGCGGTAGGAGTCTGCGAGCAGGGGCTAAAATACGGATTGGAAAATGCGTTGCTTACCAAGGAAAATCCAATAGGGGTAAGCAATGAGTTTGTTGGCAGGGAAAGCAGAGTTTCTGTCAGGAAAGGAAGTCTTTTGCTGATACGGGAGGCAATGGCAGGAGAGGAATCGAATACATTATGAAGAAAAAAATAATAGCAGCAATATGTGGACTTATTTTGGGGATTAGCGCCTGTGGGAAACAGGCAGAAAAAGCCATACCCCCGGCAGATGAAGTACAGCTGAAAGAGGAGCAGGAGAAGTTTACGTTTACGGATGATTTAGGGAGAATGGTGACTGTAAATGACCCCAAGAGAACAGCTGCTTTAATTGGAAGTTTTGCAGATATCTGGCTGCTTTCCGGGGGAGAGCTTGTGGCGGCGGCCAACGACTCCTGGGATAGCCTGTCTCTGGATTTGGAAGAGGAAGTCGTAAACCTCGGCAGCATCCAGGAGCCGGATGTGGAACAGCTGATAGCGGCCCAGCCGGATTTTGTTCTTGCAAGCGCCAATACGGACGCGGATGTTGGACTTAAGGATTTACTGGAGCAGGCAAAGATACCGGTTGCTTATTTTGGCGTTTCCAGTTTTGATGATTATCTTCATATGCTTGATATTTGTACACAAATTACCGGACGGAGAGATTTGTATGAGCAAAATGGCCTGAAGGTGCAGGAACAGATAAGGGAAACTTTAAAAAGGGCGGATGGCAGTAATCCGGCGGTATTATTCCTTCGGGCTTCTTCCACGAGTGTAAAGGCAAAAGGAAGCAGCGGAAATGTCTGTGGAGAAATGCTGGATGCGCTGGGCTGTATTAACATAGCAGACCAGGATGAGAGTCTTTTGGAAGACCTTAGTATGGAAGCGATTATTACCGCTGACCCGGAATATATTTTTGTCACCACACAAGGGAGTAGCAAAGAGGCGGCAATGGAACAGATAGAAAACATGTTAACTTCCCATCCTGCCTGGGCTTCCTTGTCGGCAGTGCAAAATGGAAACTATTATGTGCTGGATAAGCGTCTGTTTAATTTAAAGCCTAACGCAAAGTGGGGGGAAGCATATAAACAGCTTGCCGACATTATATACCCTGAATAAAATCAATCACAGTAGTGTTGGAGTAGGAGGATTGGGAATGGGATATTTTCCGTTTTTTATGGATATTAAGGGGAAGATGGGGTTAATTGTGGGGGGCGGAAGGATTGCTGCCCACAAGGTGGAAAAACTGATGCCTTTTGGACCTGTGCTAACGGTAGTGGCTCCTGAAATTTTGGGAGAGCTTTTGGATAATAAACAGCTGGTATGTCTGAAACGGGAGTTTATGGATACAGATGTGGAAGGAAAAATGTTTGTGATTGCCGCTTCTGATAACAGGGAAGTAAATCAGTATGTGGCAAAGCTTTGTCAGCAGAAGGATATTTTAGTGAATGTGGCAGATGACAAAAAGGCATGTGGTTTCTTATTTCCTGCGTTGGTTAAGGAAGGAAACCTGACAGTGGGAATTTCCACAGAAGGAGCAAGTCCTCAGACGGCGGCGCTTTTGCGCAGCCAGATAGCGGCAGCTATGCCAGGGCGAATGGAAGATATTCTGGACTACCTTATGGAACTTCGGCAATATGCGGGAGAAAATATTGCCGATTCTGATGCGCGTTCAGGTTTTTTAAAGGAGGCTGCATTGCTTTGTATGGAAAAAAACAGGGGGCTGTCGAAGGATGAAAGGGATGTTTTATACAGTCATTTTGTAGAAGATATAGAAAAATCAGGAAGTGTTGTGTTGATAGGAGCAGGATGCGGCGCGTTTGACCTGATTACTGTAAGAGGATTAAGCACCTTGCGAAAGGCCCAGGCGCTTGTGTATGATGACCTGCTGGACCAGCGGCTTCTTGCTCATGTACCGGAAAGCTGTGAAAAAATTTATGTAGGAAAAAGAAGTGGAAAACACAGCATGACCCAGGAAGCAATTAACAGTCTTTTAGTTGAAAAGGCAAAACAGGGGAAGCTGGTGGTAAGGCTTAAGGGCGGCGACCCTTTTGTGTTTGGAAGAGGCGGGGAGGAAATTCAGGCCTTAAAAAAAGAGGGGATTGAGACAGGGCAGATACCAGGAATTACTTCAGCTCTTGGGGTTCTGGCAGCGGCAGGCATTCCAGTTACTCACCGGGGAATTAGCGGAAGCTTTCATGTAATTACAGGCCATAGAGCTGATACAAAAGATGGAATGCCGGAGAATTTTGCAGCTCTTGCCAGCTTACAGGGAACACTTGTGTTTTTGATGGGGACTGGTCATTTAAAAGACATAGCCGGAAGGCTGATTGCATGTGGAAAGGACCCGGATACGCCGGCTGCGGTAGTAAGAGGAAATTTTGATGGCAGCGTATCTGCTGTCAGAGGATGTCTTTCGGAGATTGCCGAGAAGGTGGAGGCATCAGGCATTAAGCCTCCGGCAGTGATTGTTGTAGGAAAAACCGCAGAACTGGATTTATAGGAAATAGTATTAATTGGCGTCATTTACTGACTAGCCAAAAAAATAATAAGTTCCCTCCCTGTCTTCAAATTTTTTATATTTAGTATTAAATATTTTTTCAATAGCCGGAAGGCATTCCCTTGGGGCGCCGCAGGCGGCTACTTTTCCGGCGGGATTTCCAGATATGTGGGATTTCGCCTTTTTTCTGCCATAAGGCATCTCCAAATCATCCTTTCTCATTTTTTCCATAACAATAAGCTGGTCCGAAATGCGTATGGCATGGCTTAAATCATGCAGGGTTAATATGATAGTCTTTTCCTGCCTGCGCAGGAGAAGGAGCATGTCAAAGAAATCTTTTTGTCCTTGCAGGTCAAGATAAGTGACTGGCTCGTCCAACACAATCGTGTCACAATCCTGTGCCAGTGTCATAGCGAAAAATACCCGCTGACGGATACCTCCTGAGAGTGTGTCAACATACTGGTCGGCATACTGGCTGATATGTGTAAAATCCATGGCTCTTTGTACAATGGAAATATCTTCTGCTGATTTTTTTCTGGAAAATCCCAGATAGGGGAAGCGCCCATGCTCCACAAGCGTCCTGACAGGAAGCGTGGGAATGGTGGTGCGTATCTGCGGGAGAAAAGAAAGCTTTCTGGCTCTTTCTCTGGGAGGAAGTTTCAGATAATCCTGTCCGTTTAAGCAGATGTTTCCGCTGGTTACATGCGATACGCCATTTAAGCACTGAAGCAGGGTAGTTTTGCCACAGCCGTTGGGACCAATCAGAGATGTAATTTTTCCTTTTGGAAAGGAGAGGGATATATCGGCAAGAATTGGCACACGCTGGCAGGAGACGGAAACATGATTATATTTAAGCATTGATTCTGCGTCCTCCTTTTTTTTTCAGTAAAAGGTACAGGAAAAAGGGCCCTCCGATAAAGGCCATCAGGATACCGGCAGGCAGTTCAAAGGGAGCAAACAAAACCCGCCCGGCAAGGTCACATAAAAGAACAAAACTGCCGCCTAAAAGCGCAGAGCAGGGAAGGAGAAAACGGGCATCGTTTCCAAAAATCTGCCTGCAGATATGAGGAACAATCAGGCCGATAAAGCTTAACAGTCCCGCATAGCAAACTACGCAGCCTGCAAGAATGCTGGCAAGTGCAAGGAGGAAAAATCTTGTTAAGAAAACATGCATTCCCAGAGAGTGGGCAATATCATCCCCCAAAGCTAAAATATTTAACGCCTTTGCCAAAACCAGTGACAGGCCAAAGGCAGCCATAATGCAGATTCCGGGCAGAACCAGTTTTTTTGTGGTAAGTCCTGACAGGGAGCCTACCATAAAGGAAGTCAAATTGATAGTAAGCTCTGTGTCAAGGATTTTAACGGTATTGATGCCAGCGTTAAAAAAACTGGATATGGTAATGCCGGCCAGCACAATGGTGGTCCTTGAACTGTCTGCAAAGCAGGCTAAGAAAAAAACAAAAAGGGTGGTAAGTAAAGCGCCACAAAAGGCAAAAAATGGTATAAGGTCTGTATGAGCCGGAAAAAAGAGCATGGAAAGCATTACTGCAAAACCAGAGCCGGAATTGACGCCAATGGTATTGGGGCTTGCCAGGGAATTGTTCATAACACTCTGCAAAATTACACCTGCACAGGCAAGCCCAATTCCTGCCAACGTTCCTCCAAGGACTCTGGGAATACGTACCGTCTGTATTAAAGTATAAACTGTGGAGCCATTATCCTGGGAGAACAGGGCTTTTACTATTTTGGCAGGATGCAAAGATACGCTTCCAAATAAAAGCCCCATACAGGAACACAATATAAGTAAAAGTGATAACAACAGGATTATCAGTGGTTTATTATTTTTCATCAAAGCATGCCGCCTATTTTAGTACTTCCGGAGAAAATGTGCTTACATTCACTGAACCATTTACAGGGGTATGGTAAACAGGTGTGCTGGAGCCAAAAGCGTTAAAGTAAGCATAGTTGGAAGTCAGGTTAATGTTTTGGAAATTACCTGGCATTACAATTTCCGGGGAGCTTCCATCCAGAGCCATACGCATGAGAGCAGGGTCTGTGGAGGAATTTTTCTGGTAGTAGATGTGATAGTCGCCTACGTTGAATGTATCCACTCTGTCATTTGTAAGGATTTCCACCGTATTGTTATAGAGAGAATAACGGCAGAGACGATAATTCGAGGAAACATCCATATAGTAAATATAGTTGTCTTTATATACAGGATACCAGAGGTTTCCTTCAAAAACTGTGGAAATAGTATCTGTTCTTGTATCAAGAGCATAGAGATAGTGGTCCTTTTCCGTGCCGTTAAAATAAATAATACCGTTATGGCAGGCAGCTGGATTGATTATGCTGTCAGATACTACCTGTTGGTCGGATTTGTCAGTTTTGATTTTATAAAGCTTGGTAAATTCTTTGTTGTTATAGTGCTGATAGTAAAGGTAATCGCCGCAAAGCTGCATGGTAACACAAGCGCTGCGGTCCAGGCATGCGCTGTCATCTCCATTTAATTTGCAGCGGTAAACGCCAAAGGTTCTGACAACATACCCCATACCAGTCCCGCTTTCTGTGCTGTCCATATAGTAATATAAATAATTGCCGCCTACATTAATGGAATTTGCGGAAGTGGTGGTTAATTTTTTATAGTCAGTTTCATCAGCGTTCATGGAATATAGGCATCCGCCATCATAAGCGTTTGAAAAATATACTTTTCCGTTAGATTCCGCAAAAAGTCCATTGTTATTTAAATTTCCTGCTGTATTTCCAGTAACGGAAATATCGTTGGATGGAATACGCCTGGATAAATAAGAAGCGGCCCCGGCTCCGCCTAATGCCAGAAGGACAATGCCTGTAAATAAAAATGCTTTCCAATTTTTTTTCATGAAAGAAACTCCCTTCAACTTACGTTTGGTGATTGAAATACTTTACTTTTATTATAATAAGAGAAAAAGGGTTCCGCAATAGTATCTTACATGAAAATTGATTTCGGAAGGTATCACGAAAAATGGCTTGAATACAATATTTTTTTATTATAAAATAGTATCGTCAAGCGGCATAAGTATTGGTAGGGGGATAAAAAATGGATTTGATGGATTTACGGAAGCAGATTGATGGGATTGATGCTCAGATTGTAGAATTATATGAAAAACGGATGGACATTTCCCGTCAGGTTGCGGAGTATAAGATAGAAACCGGAAAAAAGGTTTTTGATAAGGTAAGAGAGGTAGAGAAAATACGGAAAGTAAAATCTCTTACCAGTAATGAATTTAACAGTCAGGGAATTGAGGAGCTTTTTGAGCAGATTATGTCCATGAGCCGAAAGCTTCAGTACAGGCTGTTAACAGAGCATGGAAGCAGCGGAAGGCTGCCTTTTATTGGAGTGGATGCTTTGGAAAAAGAAAAGGCAAGGGTGGTTTTCCAGGGAGCAGAGGGGGCATATTCCCAGGCGGCAATGATGCAGTACTTTGGGGATAAGGTAAACAGCTTTCATGTGGATACGTTCCGGGATGCCATGGCTGCGATTGATGAGGGAAGCGCGGATTTTGCCGTACTTCCCATAGAGAATTCAACAGCAGGGATTGTCAGCGAAATTTATGACCTTTTGGTGGAATTTGAGAATTATATTGTGGGAGAACAAATTATTAAAATAGAGCATTGTCTTATGGCAGCGCCTGGAACCAGGATAGAGGATATCAAAACTGTTTATTCCCATCCCCAGTCCCTGATGCAGTCAGCCCGGTTTTTAAATGAATACAGCTGGCGGCAGATTAGCATGCAGAACAATGCGTTTGCAGCTTTGAAGGTGGCGGAAGATAAGGACAATACCCAGGCAGCAATTGCAAGTGAATATGCGGCAAAGCAGTATGGCCTTGAAGTGCTGCTTAAAGGGGTCAATCAGTCCAGCACTAATTCCACACGTTTTATTATTGTTACCAACCAGAAAATTTTTCTTAAAGAAGCAGGAAAAGTCAGCATTTGCTTTGAGGTTGCCCATGAAAGCGGTTCTCTTTACCATATGCTTTCTCATTTTATTTATAACAATTTGAATATGAACCGGATTGAAAGCCGTCCGGTGGAAGGACGGGATTGGGAATACCGCTTTTTTATTGATTTTGATGGAAATCTTTCAGACAGTGCGGTTAAAAATGCTTTGCGGGGGCTGCGGGAAGAGGCAAGGAATATGAAAATTCTTGGAAACTACTAGGAGATGGGTAATGAGAGAGCGGGAACTGATTGTATATAAGGACTTTAAAAAAGAAGAAGGAAGCCTTTTGCATGATATGGCATGGCTGATGAACCATTATAAAGACAAAGACAGCAATAAAGAGGATATGGCATGTCTTTTGTATGACTGCATTCACCGCCTCATTGAGATGGCAGGCAATCATGGATTTTATGGAAATCTGTGGCATTGTTATCTGTCAAATCTTTTGGTAAATAATGAAAACAGCTACAGCAAAGCCTGTGAGATAAGGGGAAGAGTACAGGGAACTATTAACAGGGCAGTTCTTCACGACATTGTCATATTTAAAGAGTTTTTTGACTATGATTTTGGGGATATGATAAGGACCCTTTCCGTGGAAGGGTTTGATTTGATTACCCATTTTGTGGGCAGCGATGAGGAAAGTAAGGTTTATAACAGCCGTATCCGGGAACGGATATGTGCACTTGCGGTTAAATTTACCAAAAACCATACGCCGGAAGAAATGAAGGCCACGCTTACCGCATTTTATAAGGATTATGGTGTAGGCAAGTTTGGCCTTAACAAAGCGTTCCGGGTGGTGCATGAGGAAGAACAGGTAAAAATTGTTCCTATAAGAAATATCGCCCATGTTTATCTGGACGATCTGGTGGGATATGAAATTCCCAAACAAAAACTGATTGAAAATACGGAAGCTTTTGTGGAGGGAAGAAGGGCAAATAACTGTCTTCTTTTTGGAGACGCAGGTACGGGTAAATCTTCCAGTATTAAAGGGATTGCCAATGCCTATTATGATAAGGGACTTCGCATTATAGAGATATATAAACACCAGTTTCAGGATTTAAATGAAGTGATTACCCAGATAAAAAACAGAAACTATAAGTTTATTATTTATATGGATGATTTAAGCTTTGAAGACTTTGAGATTGAATATAAATATCTGAAGGCCGTGATAGAAGGAGGACTGGAGAGGAAACCTGACAATGTGCTGATTTATGCCACATCCAACCGCCGGCATCTGGTAAGGGAAAAGTTTTCAGATAAGGAAGAGCGCAGAGATGACCTCCACGCATCAGATACAGTACAGGAAAAGCTTTCCCTGGTGGCGCGGTTTGGCGTTACTATCTTTTTTTCAGCGCCAGATAAAAGGGAGTTTCAGAATATTGTGAAAGCGCTGGCAAAGCGTCATCATATTTTTATGCCGGAGGAGGAACTTCTTATTGAGGCAAATAAATGGGAGTTAGCGCACGGAGGTCTTTCCGGCAGGTGTGCCCAGCAGTTTATCGACTATCTGGGAAGCGTAAAAAAGTAGACAGCGGGAACGGAATGGAACTGAAATTAGGAGGAATGTATGGCTGTAAAGACATTTGCCGCAATTGATGTAGGCTCTTATGAGCTTGCAATGAAAATTTTTGAGGTATCGGATGCAAAGGGGATGCGGGAGATTGACCATATCCGGCACAGCATTGATATGGGAACGGAGACATATGGCACAGGTAAGCTTTCTTATGAGAGGGTAGATGAACTTTGCCGGGTGCTTTGTGAGTTTTCAGATATTATGAAGTCTTATCAGGTGGAAGATTATAAGGCATATGGAACCAGCGCTATCAGGGAGTCCAGAAACAGGTCAATTCTGGTTGACCAGATTGAACAGCGTACAGGCATCCATATTGATGTGCTTAATAATTCGGAACAGCGTTTTATGGATTATAAATCCATTGCTTTTCAGGGAGAAGGATTTCAGAAGATTATAGAAAATGGCACGGCTATTGTGGATATTGGAGGGGGAAGCATACAGATTTCCCTTTTTGACAATGATACTCTTGTTTCCACCCAGAATATGCGCCTGGGGGTTTTAAGGCTTCGGGAAAGGCTGTATCATATGGATATTGGTTTTAGCCAGTATGAGATGCTGATAAGGGAAATTGTAGAATCCCAGATGAATATTTATAAAAAGCTATATCTAAAAGACAGGCAAATCAAAAGTATTATTGTGGTGGACGATTACATTTCAGCGCTTGTAACGCGCAAGGCGGGGCAAAAAGGCATAGGAGGTTTTGCAGACAGGAAGACTATGGAACATTTTGTGGAGCTTGTGCGGACCAAACGCCAGTCGGAGCTTTCAAAAATATTGGATATGCCGGAAGAAAATATTCTTCTTCTTTTGATTTCCATGATACTGCTCCGTACAATTATGGAGAATATGGGGGCGGAACAGATATGGGCGCCAGGGGTTACTTTAAGTGATGGAATTGCCTATGAATATGCAGAAAAAAATAAGATTATAACATCCACCCATGATTTTGAAAAGGACATTATTGCATGCGCCCAAAATGTCAGCAAGCGTTACCGGGGAAGCAAAAAGAGAGGGGAAACCTTAGAGAGGATTGCGCTTACTATTTTTGACAGCATGGAGCAGGTCCATGGGCTGGGAAAAAGAGAGAGATTGCTTTTGCAGCTTTCCACGATTTTGCACGATTGTGGAAAATATATCAGTATGGTCAATTTAGGAGAATGTTCCTATAGCATTATAATGGCCACAGAGATTATCGGACTGTCTCAATTAGAAAGAGAGATTGTGGCAAATGTTGTGAAATACAATCATCTGGACTTTGATTATTATGAAACCAGAGGCAGTTTAAGCGCCATGGATAAAGAGTCTTATTTAAAAATTGCAAAGCTGACAGCGATTCTCCGGGTAGCAAATGGGCTTGACAGAAGCCATAAGCAGAAATTTAAAAATGTAAAGGTATCCCTGAAAGAGGAAAAAATGGTTATTACGGTAAATACAGAGGAAGATATCACTCTGGAAAAAGGACTGTTTGGGGCCAGGGCAGATTTCTTTGAAGAAGTATTTAATATTAGACCGGAAATAAAAAGGAAACATATATAAAAGACGATGGTGTATCGTTTTAAACATAGGCGGAGGAATAAGTATTATGAATATATCCCAATTTGATGACCCAGGCTGTTACAACAACAGGGAATTAAGCTGGATATTGTTTGATAAAAGGGTATTAAGTGAAGCGGAAGATGAAAATAATCCGCTGTTTGAAAGGTTGAAATTTTTAAGCATATCGGCTTCCAATCTGGATGAATTTTTTATGGTGCGTGTGGCGTCTCTTATGGATATGGTAAATGCAGGATACGCCAAAACAGATATTGCTGGAATGACGCCCAAAGAGCAGCTTGCGGCGCTGGGACGGGAAACACATGCGCTGGTAGACCGGCAGTATCTGGTATATAACAGCGCCATTCTTCCCCAGCTGCGCGCTAATGGACTGCGGGTTGTTGGGCAGCATGAAAAGCTGACTGAAAAAGAAGGGGCATATGTGGATAAATATTTTGAGGATAATGTATATCCTGTGTTGACTCCTATGGCGGTGGATTCTTCCCGTCCTTTTCCTTTAATCAGAAATAAATCCCTGAATCTTGGAGCTCTTGTGAGAAAAAAGGAGGGAGATGAAGAACTGGAATTTGCCACAGTACAGGTGCCCAGTGTGCTTACCAGAATTGTACAGATACCTTCTGACAACAAAGAAGAAAAAGTGGTCATTCTTTTAGAAGAAGTGATAGAAAGAAATATCCACAAGCTGTTTTTAAATTATGACATTGTATGTTCTTTTCCCTTCCGTATTATGAGAAATGCAGACCTTACGATTGAAGAGGATGAAGCGGAGGACTTACTTAAGGAAATTGAAAAGCAGTTAAAAAGAAGACAGTGGGGGCAGGCTATCCGACTTGAGGTGGAGGAGGGAATTGACCAGAGACTTCTTGCGATTATTGAGGAAGAACTGCATGTGTCTGAGGAAGAAATATATAGAATCAATGGTCCCCTGGATTTAACTTTTCTTATGAAAATGTATGGACTTCCTGGATTTGACCGGTTAAAGGAGAAAAATTATGCAGGGCCGCAGATGGTGCCGGAGTTTCCTCCTGAATGCGACATTTTTGAAAAGATAAGAAAAAAGGATATTTTACTGTTTCATCCTTATGAGACTTTCACTCCTGTGGTGGAGTTTATCAGGCAGGCTGCAAGAGATAAGGATGTGCTGGCAATAAAGCAGACTCTTTACCGTGTCAGCGGCAACTCACCCATTATCGCCGCGCTTGCCCAGGCTGCGGAAAATGGTAAACAGGTTTCCGTGCTGGTGGAGTTAAAGGCAAGGTTTGATGAAGAGAACAATATTGTGTGGGCAAAGATGCTGGAAAAAGCAGGGTGTCATGTGATTTATGGTCTGGTTGGACTAAAGACACACAGCAAGATTACATTGGTGGTGAGGAAAGAGGAAGAGGGCATCAGAAGATATGTGCATCTTGGGACAGGGAATTATAATGATGCAACTGCTAAACTTTATACAGATGTGGGGCTGCTGACCTGCTCAAAGTCTGTGGGAGAGGATGCAACTGCCGTGTTTAATATGCTTTCCGGTTATTCGGAGCCTTTAAGCTGGAATAAACTTTCTTTAGCGCCCTTATGGCTGAAGGACAGATTTCTTTTTCTTATTAACAGAGAACGGGAAAATGCGCAGGCGGGCAGGGGCGGACATATTATTGCAAAGGTAAACAGCTTATGTGACAAGGACATAATTAAGGCGTTGTATGAAGCGGGAGCGGCAGGGGTAAAAATTGAATTGATTATAAGGGGAATCTGCTGCTTGAAAACAGGGCTTTTGGGGATTGGTGATAATATTACAGTCCGTTCAATTGTGGGAAATTTTCTGGAGCATAGCCGTATTTTTTATTTTGAAAACAATGGGAAGCCGGAATATTATTGTGCCAGTGCAGACTGGATGCCGAGAAATCTGGAACGGCGGGTTGAAATTATGTTCCCTGTGGACCGCCCCGATTTACAAAAAAAGCTGATGACAATTCTTGACATGCAGCTTAGAGATAATGTAAAGGCTCATGTTCTGACAGCGGAAGGAGTCTATGAAAAAGCGGACAGGAGGGAGGAGGACACTGTGAATTCCCAGCTGGCATTCTGCCATATGGCATTAGAGGCTGCAAGAAAGCAGGAACAGCTTGTAAATAACAGAGTGTTTATCCCGGAAATACATCATGAATAGAATTAAAGTTATACTTGCTTCTGCTTCTCCCAGACGGAGAGAACTGCTTGCACAGATTGGCCTTACATTTGAGGTTATTCCTGCAGCCGGGGATGAGACGTCAGCAAGCAGGGAGCCATCCCGGATGGTGATGGACCTTTCCGGTAAAAAGGCGGCAGAGATTTTTGACAGACTTTCAAAGGAAGAAACTGTGAGGCTGGAAAACTGTCTGGTAATAGGCGCTGACACATTGGTGGTTAGTAATGGCGGTGTGATGGGAAAACCCAAAGATGCAAAGGAGGCGGCATCAATGCTCTCTTCTTTGCAGGGCGGGACGCATCAGGTTTATACAGGCGTTACCCTGATTTATCAGAATCAATCAAAAGACCTTCCGGAGGAAATATCTTTTTATGAAAAAACGGATGTAACTATGTATCCAATGAGTGAAGAGGAAATCAGAGGTTATGTGGATACCAGAGAGCCTATGGATAAAGCAGGGGCTTATGGCATTCAGGGAAAATGTGCCGCTTTTATTAAAGAAATCCATGGAGATTATAATAATGTAGTAGGACTTCCTGTCGGAAGGCTATACCAGGAGATGAAGAAGCTGCTTTTGACAGAGAATATATTACAGGAAAATCAAATATAACCATGATGGAAAATGTGTATTCTGCAGTATGAAAAATAGGATGACGTTAAAGTTTGCCAGGTGGATTTAATAATAATAAACAGGAGAATAGACGAAATGATACGATTAATCGCATCTGATGTGGATGGAACCTTAATTAAAGATTCAACGCCGGATTTATATCCGGAGATGGCAGAAGCAATCAGGCAGTTAAAGAAAATGGGAATTGTTTTTTGTGCTGCAAGCGGCAGACAGTATGAGAGCCTTAAAAATGTTTTCAGGGAGGTGGCGGAGGACATTGCTTATATTGCAGAAAATGGCGCGCATATCCGTTACCAACACAAAAATATTTCTGTTACACCTATGAAACGGGAGGATGTGGAAGGCATCATGGCTATGCTGCGTCCATATTATGGAGAATGTGAAACCATTGTTTCAACAGCAAATGGCAGCCTGGTGGAAAGTAAAAGTCAGGAATTTATTGACCTGATTACTTATGGTTATCATAATTCTTTCCGGCAGGTAGATGATGTACTTGCACAGGGGGAAGAAATAATTAAAATTGCCATTTACAGAAAAAAAAGCATTCGCACTTTGGGAGAAGGAATTTTTATTCCGGCATGGAAGGACCGGGTGAGGGTATGTATGGCAGGGGAAGAGTGGGTGGACTTTATGGACAGGTCGGTAGATAAAGGTAAAGGCCTTAGAATTCTTGAAAACCATCTGGGCATTTCCAGGGAAGAAACCATGGCGTTTGGCGATAATGATAACGATATAGGGATGATGCTTGAAGCCGGAACAAGCTATGCTGTTGACACAGCAGTGGAAAAGGTAAAGGAGGCAGCGGGAAACGTATGTCCAGGGTGGGCAGAGAAAGGCGTATTCCAGATAATTGATACAAAAATTTTGTGCAGAGGTATTGACTGAACAGGAGCATTAAAGCATAATAATATTACCAGTAAGAAATTGTCAAATATCCATAGCAAATTAAAAAGCGGCTGCACTGTACAGTATCTATTTCCAGCTTTTGGACCTGGAAGGGCAGCGGCAGAATTTTAAACGGGAGGTATAGAATATGCATGAATTTGATGATGCGGTATTACAGTGTTTTTTAGACAATCAGGGTAAGCTGTTTCCGGAGGAAGATGTGGCGTCTAATTTGGAAGAGGCAGAAGCGTTTCTTGAGGAATGCCTTGCAGTGGTGGTAAACTCCATTGAAGAAATCTGGGACTTTTTTGAAGAAGAGGGGATTGATGTTGATGGGGCAAGAGGGGAAGAAATCCTCGAAGCGGATGAAGTTTTTGATATAGGGGACGGAAGGTACCTGATTGTAGAAGGGTAGCCTGAAGGTTTTCCATTTAAACGAAGCATTCAGGCTGCTGATTTGAGCAGCGATACAGAATATTCTGTGGGATGCGGAGGTATAAAAATGATAAGGGTAGTTTTTAAAAGGGTCTTCATGCAGTGATGAAAGTTGCTGTCTTGAAGACCTTTTTTATGCAGTAATTGGAAAGGGAAGGTTAGGGAAACACAGGCGGGTTGTTTACTGGCAGTGGAGTTGTTGACTTTGCAGGAGGCATCAAGTAAAATGAAATCAGAAGTATAGAAGTATAGAAGTATAGAAGTATAGAAGTATAGAAGTATAGAAGTA
>CAMUHA010000012.1 GCA_947088515.1 uncultured bacterium | reverse complement strand
AAACCACTTTCCCCTAAAAGCCCGCCTGAAATACTGTATATGGAGGACACTTCCAGACTTTCCTCCAAAGAAAGAGG
Organism: uncultured bacterium; assembly: GCA_947088515.1. Lineage (GTDB taxonomy): Bacteria > Bacillota > Clostridia > Lachnospirales > Lachnospiraceae > Suilimivivens. The sequence continues at coordinate 31,257 of CAMUHA010000012.1, read as the reverse complement.
CGGCAAAATTGTGGGAATCCTTTTTGCAATCATGGTCTTGCCTGAGCCTGGCGGTCCGGTAATCAACATATGATGAAATCCTGCCGCCGCAATAAGCGCAGCTCTCTTTACACTTTCCTGACCTGCAATTTCGGAAAAGTCCACCGGTTTTTCCTCTTCTTTTCTCTCCTGCATGACCCCTGGCGTATTGGGGTCTGCTTTTATAAACTGTTTTTCGCGCTCCTTTTCCGTTCCCCCTAAAAGCGCTATAACCTGCAAAAGGTCTGATACTCCTGCTGCTTTTATAGGAGACGCTGCCGCTGCCTCTTTTTGGTTTTCCACAGGAACAAGACAGCGCCGGATTCCCTTTTTCACTGCATGTATGGCCACAGGAAGAACGCCTCTTATTTTTTTGACTTCACCACTAAGCCCCAGTTCCCCCAAAACAAGCATTCCTTCTGCACAGTCCGGCGGAAGCTTACCCATAGCCGTAAGCACTCCTACAGCAATAGGAAGGTCAAAACCCGTTCCCTCTTTCCTTAAATCTGCAGGAGAAATGTTCACGGAAATGTGCATGGGAGGCAGGGAAATTCCCATATTTTTCAGGGCAATCCTTACCCGCTCCCCAGATTCTTTTACTTCCCCTCCAAGGCTTCCAACCATTACAATACAGGGCAGACCAGAAGAAATATCTACCTCCACATGAACCAGATGGCTTTCTATGCCATAAATTGTTCCTGATAAAATTTTACTGAACAAAACCGCTCCTTCCTTAATTTATGCAAAGCCGCCTGCTGCGCTGAAAAATGCCCATGATAGGTTATGGAATAAATACAACGCCATAATATCAGCAGACTTACAGTATACATGTTTTTCTTTTGGGAATTTTATTGAAATTTATCAGATTCTCACTAAGAAATTCTGCCAGAGAAAAAAGATACAGCAGATATATCGCTATGATAATATCTACTGTATCTGATAATTCTTGGAAAATCAATTAAATTTTCATTAAAATATATTATGTATCCATAAAAAGTATCTGTTATTTTTCTATTTTGCCAAAGCCATAATTTTTAGCTACCTCTTCATCCATAAAATGGCGGCGGTCCATGGTCTTCATAATATCCGTAATCTCTATATCCTCATTCACGTACTGATCACTGAAGTCCAATATGGTATTGTCATTAAAAACAAGCACTACCGGCTGAAGGAAATTGCGGCGGTTTTCTTCTATTACAAGTCCCTTTTCGCCTGTACTTAATTCCACACAGACGCCTGGTTTTAAAATATTGATGGAATGAACCAGCGCTGATACAATATCTTCTGAGTAAAACTCGGACTTATCCATCAAATATTTAACTGCTGTCACTGATGATGACGGCGCTTCCTTATCAAGGCTCATAGCTGTCATATCATCATATACCTGTGCAACCGCAAGAATTTTTGACCCTTTTTTCAGCTGCACAGTAGTATCCATCTTACCAGCCTCCACCCATTCTGCAATTTTCCCCGCCTGATGACAGTACCGTTTAATACCAGGATTGGACTCGTATACCTTCTCAATCACGCTATAATCATCCATATCACAGACAAGCGCAGCTGTAACTACATCACGGCGCTCCTGCCATTTAAGGTTCATCTGATTGCCCATCATGGCACAGAGAATCGCTACATTTAAAGCATGCTTGTAAGCATAATCTTCCTTACTTCTTAAATTCTGGACAAAATTCACTTTCTCATCCAGATTTCCAACACTTTTAATGATATTGGTGGCAATGGAGTCAAGCTTATCTGTCCTGCCTGTACTTAGTATTTTCTCCATCTCGTCTTTAATTGCAAATACATTGACCACCTGGAATCTTTCAAATTCAATATCCGCTTCTGTCATAGGCGGTACCGGCTCCGCAGGCTCTAAGATAAAAATGCCAATCAGTCCGAAATTTTCAATACTTGTAATACCCTGTGCCGTAAGCTTTGAGTCCCTCTCGTACAATAAAACGCCGTCCCTGTTATAAATAGGCCGTGCCAACCTCATACCAACTTTTAAATCTTCTGTCTTTTTATACTGCATTCCTTACGTGTCCCCCTTATGTTACAAATCCTTCCCTCAGTTTGAGCAGAGCACGTTTCTCTATCCGGGAAACATAACTTCTGGAAATATGGAGAAGCTCTCCTATTTCTCTTTGTGTTACTTCCTTCTCTGTCAAAAGGCCGTACCGCAGAAAAATAATTTCACGCTCCCTGTCTGTTAATACTTCATTCAGGAGTTTTACCAGTTTCTTCGTGTTTTCACAAAGCTCCATCTGTTCCGTAATGTCATCCTGCTCATGTTCTATAATGTCAAGGAGATTAATTTCATTTCCCTCCCTGTCCGTTCCAATCGGCTCAAACAGTGAAACTTCTCTTGAGCTTTTCTTTTTCGAACGGAGCAGCATCAGTAGTTCATTGTCAATACATCTGGAAGCATAGGTGCTAAGTTTTCCCTTTCCCGCATCAAAGGAAGATATTGCTTTAATTAATCCAATAGTCCCAATAGATATTAAATCCTCCATGTCCTCATCAACATTTTGGTATTTCTTGGCAATGTGGGCCACCAGCCGCAGGTTCCGCTCTATAAGAATCTCCTTTGCCCTGGCTGCTTCATCATCATTTCCCTTCTGTAATATCTGTATATAATGGGCTTCCTCCGCTGCCGATAAAGGTTTTTGAAAGGTTTTCAAAAGGCGCCCCCAAAGTCATTTTTATTATTCTATGACCGCAAAAGCTCTCTGGTGCCTTTCCCATAAACTTATTATACAAATTTATGCACAAAATAGCAACAAGTTCTTGCTATTCTTATTCAAACAAAAACTCGGCCATTACATAATTACTTATATCAATTCCATATCTGGTAAGTGAAAGCTCCACGTCCCCGCACTCTTGGTTTTTTTTCTTTTGCAAAAGCCCCTTCTTACAAAGTTCGTCTACAATTCCCGGGTAAACCTGGTCAATGGATGTTCCAAAGGTACGGAAGAACTCACCATAGCTTATTCCTTCCGCCATCCGCAGTCCCAAAAACATAAATTCCTCCATCTGTTCTTCTCTGGAAAGCTTTTGTGCTTCTTCTCTGACATTTTCCTTTTGGATATCCCCGTCCGGTTCCAGATATCTTTTAATATATGCCTTTATGTCCGGCTTGTTCCTGAATCTTACATTATCAATCAAAGACGCTGCTCCGATGCCAAAACCCACATAGTTTTTTCTGCGCCAATACGCTGTATTATGCCTGCACATATAGCCCGGCTTTGCATAATTGGAAATTTCATACTGCTGATAGCCATAACCTGACAGCGCCTCACCTGTCATCTTGTACATTTCCCGCTCTGTATCTTCATCCGGAATATCTGCCGGCCTATTTTCATAAAAAGGAGTGCCCTCTTCAATAATCAGACTGTATACAGAGATATGGGAAGGGGCCGGTATAAGGCCAGCCGTTGTCACAAGCGTATTTTGGAAACTGGAAAGTCCCTGCCCTGGAAGGCCTGCCATAAGGTCCACATTAATGTTGCCGAAGCCTGCCTTTGCTGCCATTTGGTAAGTAATGAAAAAATCCCTGCTTGTATGGATTCTGCCAAGGGCTGACAATTCTTTGTCGTCAGCAGACTGCAGTCCAATGCTTAACCGGTTAATGCCTGCTCTTTTCCAGGCTTTCAGTTTTTCTTCTGATACTGTGCCCGGATTGGCTTCAAGGGTTATTTCGCAGTCTTTCACCATCTGGTAATTGCCAAAAACCGCATCCATGATTTCCTCCACAAAGCTGCCTGGAAGGAGGGAAGGGGTGCCGCCTCCAAAATAAACGGTTGTGACAAAATAGTCTTTATAGTTAAGGCTTTCCTGCACGATTTCCTGTTTAAGCGCCTTCACATAGTCTTCCTGTTCCCTTCCGGAAGAGGGAGAGGAAAGGAAATCACAGTAAAGACATTTCTTTACACAAAAAGGAATATGAATATAAAGGTGTAAATCCCTGTTTGTATTTTTCATGTCAAACATTTTATTTATCATCCAGTTTCAGTACGCTCATAAAAGCCTTCTGGGGGATTTCCACACTGCCTATCTGACGCATTCGTTTTTTCCCCTCTTTTTGCTTTTCAAGAAGTTTCTTTTTCCGGGTTATATCACCGCCATAGCACTTGGCAAGCACATCCTTACGCAGCGCCTTTACGGTTTCTCTGGCAATAACCTTGCCGCCAATGGCCGCCTGGATTGGTATCTCAAACAAATGTCTGGGGATTTCATCTTTTAACTTCTCACACATTTTTCTCCCCCGTTCATAAGCGCTGTCCTTATGGACAATAAAGGACAGGGCATCTACTTCTTCTTTATTAATAAGAATATCCAGCTTTACAAGCTCGGAACGCTCATAACCTTTTAATTCATAATCAAACGACGCATATCCCCGTGAACGGGATTTTAGGGCGTCAAAAAAGTCATAGATAATTTCATTTAAGGGAAGTTCATATTTCAGCAGCGCTCTCGTAGATTCCATGTATTCCATTCCAAGATACCTTCCCCTACGCTCCTGACAAAGCTCCATGATAGAACCAATAAACTCGGTTGTTACCATAATTTCCGCAGATACCACCGGCTCTTCCATATAATCAATGGTGGAAGGGTCTGGCAGATTGGTAGGATTGGTAAGGTCCTCCACTCCCCCATCTTTTGTGTGGATTTTATAAATAACACCTGGCGCTGTCGTAACTAAATCCAGATTATATTCTCTCTCCAGCCGCTCCTGGATAATCTCCAGATGCAAAAGTCCCAGAAAACCACACCTGAAACCAAATCCAAGGGCAACAGATGTTTCCGGCTCATAGTGCAGAGAAGCGTCATTTAACTGCAGCTTTTCCAGTGCGTCCCTAAGATCCGGGTATTTAGCCCCATCTGCCGGATAAACGCCGCAGTATACCATGGAGTTGACTTTTTTATATCCAGGAAGAGGCTCCTTACAGGGATGTTCAGCGTCTGTCACCGTATCTCCCACTGCTGTATCCTTTACATTTTTAATGGAAGCAGTAATATATCCTACCATTCCCGCCGAAAGTTCCTTACAGGGAATAAACTGTCCTGCGCCGAAATAGCCTGTCTCAACTACTTCTGCAGTTGCGCCTGTTGCCATCATGCGTATTTTGATGCCTTTAGACACCCTTCCCTCCATAATACGGCAAAAAACAATGACACCTTTATAGGAATCATAAAGGGAATCAAAAATAAGGGCCTTTAAGGGGTTATCCGGGCTTCCCGAAGGCGCGGGAATTTTGGTTACTACTGCCTCAAGCACTTCATCAATACCAATACCATTTTTGGCGGAAATCAACGGGGCATCCTGGGCCTCTATTCCTATCACATCCTCAATTTCATTTTTCACCCATTCCGGCTGGGCGCTTGGCAGGTCAATTTTATTTATTACCGGAAACACCTCCAGATTATGGTCAAGGGCAAGGTAAACATTCGCCAAAGTCTGGGCTTCAATTCCCTGCGCCGCATCCACTACCAGTATGGCGCCGTCACATGCTGCCAGACTTCTGCTTACTTCATAGTTAAAATCCACATGTCCCGGAGTATCAATGAGATTAAGGATATACTCTTCCCCATCCTTCGCCTTATAAATTGTCCGGACCGTCTGGGCTTTAATTGTAATGCCCCTCTCCCTCTCCAGGTCCATATTGTCCAGCACCTGTGCCTGCATTTCCCTGCTGGTTAAAAGTCCTGTCTTTTCTATAATGCGGTCTGCCAGTGTGGACTTGCCATGATCAATATGTGCCACAATGCAGAAATTTCTTATTTTGCTCTGGTCTGTCTGTGCCATGTGTATCCTCCTGCTGTTAAGAAGTTATTCCTGCATAATTGTAACACAGTTTTCAGCCTAACACAATGGCAAGGATATGGGCGAGAGGGTCGCAGGCATTCATGATTTCCTCCACAGTGTTGTTCTGCGCTCCCAACTCAATCAACATGCTTTTAGGACGTAGATGCATATTATATCTATATGCCTTCAGGTACACTTTCCGGGCAATTCCGGGATAATACTCATTAGCCGCTACCTGCGCCTGAAAAGAAAAAGCAAGATTATCCTGTATAAAAGGATTTTCCAGATAAGTGATTTCACCATTTTTGCGTCCAAAGCTCAACCCATTAAAAAACATAAACCTTGCCGTTGGCCGCCCCTGCAAATCCATGACCAGCTTTCTGTCCCCGGCCACCGCATCGCGGTGCAGGTCAATTACCACTTCAATAGTAGGGTTCTCCTCCAGAATCTTTGTTATGGCAGGAAGTGATTTATTATAGGCATCGTCCCGTTCACTGTCATATTCCCCTTTGTGGTGCAGAACCCGGAATCCATATTTATCCTGTAAAAGCGCTGCCAGTTTATCTCCGGCGCCTACAATAGTAGTAGAGGAATCCCCTGGCGTTGAATCCACAAAGGCCTCCTTTGAATGGGTGTGGTAGATTAATATCTGAGGCCCCTCCGCTTCTTTATTTACTGATAAATCCTGATATAGCAGCTGCTCAAGGCCAACATATTCTTCCCGCAGTCTGGTAGATTGATCCACTGCATAAAAATTAGATACCAGCGACTCATAGTCCCATTTCTCTGACCAGTCATATGTATATGCCGGATAGACTGCCTCTTCAAAGGTTCCGCTCCATTCCTCACCCTCCTGGATATCTTCAGTATCAGCATTTTCTGTTCCGGTATTTTCTTCAGTATCTTTTTCCTCCTGCGTGTTATGTACGCTGTTTTCCTTTTCCATCTCCTCCAAAATACTGTTTTCAATATGAAGGGCATCATCCCCATAGTCCAGATGGGCTTCATCAATATTTTTATAATCTTCATCCACACCTTCTTTACGCCCAACAAGCTCCGCCATCATTGCATCTTCCGGCTCCCTTTCCTCCCCTTCATGAGAAATCACATAATCGTAAAGAGCAAATTGTTTCAGCATCAGCTGTTCCACTTTCCGAAGGGTGTTTATTCCTCCTTCTCCCATTTCCAGATATCTTGGAATCTGGAAAAACGCCTGCTCCATCTGATGACTCAAAAATATACCTGCCTGATGCTGCCAGCTGTCTGTATCTTTGCCGCCATCTGTCCCGTTTTGGGCCAGACTATAGACACAGCACAGGATACAGGCCAGCAGCATACCCAATATACCCCATTTTTTTATTTTATTTATAACTTTCACACTTAATCCTGTCACGGCAAGCCCCCACAAAAGTGTGTCCGGCGCTTCATCCGCACACTCTAAAAAAGTATATGCTTATCCATAGCTATTCATTCTACCTCACAGGACGTGTTAAAAAAATCTGTCTATAGACTGATTTCAAAGGTATTATTTAAGGCGTTGCAGATAATATGGCTGATTTGTTTGATTTCATAATCCACATCCTTACCGGTTACATACATGTTATAAAGTTCCCCAAGCCCGGCTAACAAATCATCCTGTATTTCCAGCGGTTCCTCTCCTGTCTGACGCATCATTTTTTCAAAGGCATCACTTACAATCGTAGCCGCATCCACCACTGTTGGCACCCCAATCGCTATTACCGGCACTCCAAGCGCTTCCTGTGTGATGGCGTTTCTGTGATTTCCCACGCCGGAGCCGGGATGGATGCCCGCATTACTTATCTGGATGGTTCGGTTGAGCCTTCTTGTGGACCGTGCCGCTAACGCATCAATTACCACCACCACATCCGGTTTTGTTTTTTCCACCACCCCTTTAATAATTTCCAAAGATTCCATCCCTGTCTTTGCCATAACGCCAGGCGCCAGGCCACTGACCATATGGACTTTATTCCTGTTAAAGGCAGCTTTGCCATATTCCTTCATCATATGTCTGGTAATCGTCAGATTATCCACCACGTTAGGCCCAAGGGCGTCTGCCGTCACATCCCGGTTGCCAAGCCCCACTACCATCACGGACAATTCTTTTTCTATTCCCGGAATGATAAACTTTAATTGTCTTGCCAGTTCCTCTGATATCTCTTCGTGATAATCCTCATCCGGCAGGGCCATAGCAGGCGCTTCCAGCGTAATATATGTGCCAATAGGTTTTCCCATTGCCTTCGCACCATTCATGGTTTCAATCACCACTTTGGTAATCCGGAGTTCACTTTCTTCCCTATACTCTTCTTCCACCGAAACACCCCTGCACTCCCTGGCATTTTCTTCCATATTTTCCCGAACCTCTAGGGCCAAATCTGTCCTTACCTTAATACCGCTCATATCTCCTCCGTGCCTTTTTTATATTCTTGGTTTTTCAATAATAATTTCCAAATATTCTCCAATTATGTATTGACAGATATTCTTTTTGCGGCTAAAATAATATGCGTGTGTTTACATTAAGACGTCCGTGTCTCCGGCTTTAATGAAACATTTCATATAACTGATGATTTGAAGAGGAGGTGTACATCGTGGCTAACATTAAATCTGCAAAGAAGAGAATTTTAGTAAATAAAACCAGAGCTGAAAGAAATAAATCAATTAGGTCTGGCGTTAAGACAGCTATCAAAAAGGTAACTGCTGCTATCGAAGCAAATGACAAAGATGCAGCTGCCAAAGCTTTAGTTGCTGCAACAGCTACTATTGATAAGGCTGCAACCAAGGGTGTTTATCATAAAAACACAGCTTCCAGAAAAGTGTCCCGTTTAGCAAAGGCTGTCAACAAAATGGCTTAATTTGTTAATTATATTATATGGATTACTTCACCAGCCCATAGTATATGGGCTGGTTTTTTGTACAAGCATACACTTCTCATACTCCTTTTTAATTACACTTACTGGCACTGCTGCTATTTCTCCTGTCAGATTTCCTCCCGTAAGCATTCCAAGGTATTGCCCACAGCCATCAAAAACACCGCTTCCTGACATTCCAGGTATGGCGTTTCCTTTTCCATAAAGCATTTCCATCTGAAAATCTTCCATGTAAACCAGAGGGGAAACTACTTCCCCCTCTTCTCTTAAAGGCTGCCCCGGATTTTCCGCCATATTTACAAGAAAAATCTTCTGTCCCTCCACAGTATTTTCTGTCATACCTTCTTTATCTGCCAAAAAAGACAGCCGTATATTACGGAATGTTAAAAGCTCCTCATAGGTAAATCCCCCTGTAGGCACACTGATAAAACCTACATCAGCCACCTTCGAAGTTCCCAGCAAAACCGCCGGACTTACTGCTCCGTTAAAAAAGGTGACATAGCCCTCTTCCTCCCAGTATTGAAGAACATGCCGGTTAGTCACAATGATAATTTCATCCTCCAGCATTTGATAAATGCTTCCGCTGCCATAGTAGCCGTTAACCTGAATCCGCACACAGCTGCATAAAATATTATCGAAAGCCCAAGCCGGGTTTTCTTCCATAAGCAGTGGTGTAACTGCCAGCCCCAAACGGGTAAGGGCCTTATAATCCCCTTCTAATGTGGTAGTCTGGACCAGCGGAGGAAGAATTTCTTCCTCTCTCCCCGCTCCATAAACCTCCCTTCCCGGCACATGCTTACCCATAATAAATATTGTCAACACCGCCATGGCAAAATGGCAAAAAGCTTTATAAAATATAAGTCTCCGCATTTACAATCTTATCTTTCTCAAACGTCTTAAACAAATCAAAAATTTCCTTTTCCTCTTCCTCTTTATCCTCTGGACTTTCACTGTCAATAATTTTAGCCACATTCGTACATACCAATTCCAATGTGCCTTTTTGTGCCGGACCGCAATAAAGGCTTGCACAATTTTCGACAACCAGCCTTTCCAACACAGACTCCAATTTCACATCCTCTTTTATATACACCTTCGCACAGTTTTCAATTTTCACTCCATCCGGGGAAAGGTTTAGCATCGTCTGGTCAACGGTCACTGAAGCTTTATTTAACACATGCCGCCCTTTAATAAAAATCAGCTTCCGATAGACAGCTTTTATCCTGCTAAAGGCTTCTTCCTGCCTTTTCATAAGATAAACATTCCCCCGCACATTAAGCTTTGCCAGCTTTCCCAGACATGTCTCACTGTCCTCTTTTAATGTCAGATTTCCATCTATATACAGCTGGTTTCCATATCTTCTTAAAAGCTCATCACAAAGCTCCTCGTCCTGTCCAACATACGCATACCCTGAAGGCACCACTTCCATTACAGTATTTTCATCAAACATGCTTACGGCATCTGTAAGCAATTCTTCTCTTATCAGAATGGAGCCCGTAATAAAGTGGAGATTTTTTAACACAAGGGTCTTGACATCCACTTCCGGGTCTATAAGTTTCACTTCTTTTTCCACATAATATTTCCCATTCTGGCATGCTCGAATAGGGAAGTATTTATCAATGATAAACTCTGGCCCCATTTCTTTGTATCCACCCGGAATGCGCTCCACGCCTCCATTTACTATCAGTTTATCCATGGAAAACACTTCACCTTCTGTGTAGGTTATACAGCCATTTACACAAATCTTTAACAGCTTATCCAATATTTTTCCTGCACCTTTGCAGACCCTTACCCTGCCGTTTACACAGATAACTGCATTATCTCCCAGAAGCATATTTTCTTCCAGTTGGTAATCGCCATTGATAGTAATAACTGGAACCTCCCCTTCAATATCCAGTATGCTTTCTATGTTGTATATAATTGGCAGCCTGTTAAGAATTTCCCGGCTCCGGTCATCCACCAGAAGCACTTCTGAATTGATTATAATCTGCTCATAGTCTGCCAAACTTTCTTCCTGAACCTTTCTTGCATCACAGACTTCACAATTAATCACAAATTTGTTCTTTTCACTCATAAAGATTCTCCTTCCTTTTTCTCTCCGCCCACCTTTTTTTCTTTGCTAAATGAGCAGTTTCCTTCCAACATTTGTCTTAAATGACGCCGGGCAGTTGACAACCGGGTTCTTACAGTTGCCGGAGGCAGGTGAAACATTTCTCCAATCTCTGTGGCATTATACCCTTCCACATAACGAAGCATAAATAATACTCTCTCTTCGTCTGTCAGACCTGATAGCAGCAGTTCATTGTCTATCTGTCCATATTCTGCCGCTTCCCCTGCCTCTTCCGGCACTTCCTCCATTATTGTTTCAAAAGAAGCATGGCGGAGTCTGTCCATATACTGGTTTTTTATGGTGCGATACAGCCAGGCTCTCTGTTGGGGAAAGGAAAGTTCTTTAAGAAGCTGGTTGTTTGTAAGTGCACGCAAAAATCCTTCCTGTACCAAATCTTCTGCTGTCTGTATATTTCCGGTCATTGCATAGCACCACCTTGTCAGTTCTTTATAAAGTGTATTATATAATTCATCCACCATAACTTCCTCCCCGTATCCATAGTCTTTTGTGCCCTCATCTATAAGACGTTTGAAAAAGTCAAAGTGTTTGGTGAAATTGGAAAGTAACTAAAAATATTATCAAAAAATCCGCCAATATGGGCGGATTTCCATTCATGTCCGCTGCCTGCAAAAGCCAGGCAGGACGATAAGCCGGGTTATGTCGTTGAATGATCATCTATCTGGGACCGCCGTTGCCGGCAGCCTCTAGCGACCTACCTGAAAGCTGGCCGGGCAGGCTTAAACGCTTTCTATTTGGTCTTGCTTCGGATGGGGTTTACATGTGCCCTGCCCGTTACCGTGCAGGCGGTAGTCTCTTACACTGCCTTTCCACCCTTCCCCCGGATGCCGGATACTCCAGAATCCGGGGCGGTTTATTTCTGTTGCACTTTCCTTAGAGTTGCCTCCACCGGACGTTATCCGGCACCCTGCCCTGTGAAGCCCGGACTTTCCTCACCTGTCATAAGACAGCCGCGATCATCTGTCCTGCCTGGTTTTGGCAGACAGCGGACAAAATACTAAACATTAAAGCAGCTTCCGCCAATAAATTCCCTGCATATAGAATTAGATGGGACATTTTTGCTGTCAATTCCCTGAAAATATTCAAGGAATTTTAAAAGCCGTTTTGCCTCATGGTATTCCGCCTCTTCTTTTCCAATGCCAAAGAGAAGCGGTTCCGCATACTGCTTTAATACCGCAAGTTCATATATCAGCACCGAATTAAACATTTCGTCTGCACTTTCCTGAAAAGGAAAAATATACTTTTCCTCTCCTCTTCTTACTGACGGCCACATTTCCACTGTTCTCCTGGCGCAAGTCCCTCTGGTACGGGCATCTCTGACCATCCGCCTGAGAAGTCGTCCGTCAGTTGTAGGGATACGGTTATGTTCATCCACATTTAAGCTGGTAAGAGCGCTGATATAGATTTTAAATTTACTCTCGTTTGGCATGGAAAACGTGGTAGCCGGGTTCAGCCCGTGTATGCCTTCAATCACAAGTATGTCTTCCGGCCCTAATTTCTTAATGTTTCCATGATACTCCCGTTTTCCAAGTTTAAAATTAAACTGGGGAAGTTCCACTTCCTCCCCCTTAAGGAGCCTGTTCATATCCTCGTTAAACTGCTTAATGTCGATTGCCTCAAGACATTCAAAATCATAATCTCCCTTTTCGTCCCTGGGCGTATTTTCCCTGTCCAGGAAATAATCATCAAGCGCAATAGGGTGCGGAATCATGCCATAGGTGCGCAGCTGAATGGACAGCCGGTGGGAAAAAGTTGTTTTTCCTGAAGAGGAAGGTCCTGCAATCAGAACAAACTTTACATTCCCCCTGTCAACAATTTCTCTGGCGATTTCGCCAATGCGTCTCTCCTGCAGCGCCTCCTGCACAAGAATCATATCACTTATCCGCCCGTCGCGGATGGTGTCATTTAAATCTCCCACAGAATCAATACCCATCATTTCCCCCCAATGGGTGGAAGTCATAAGGGTATTAAAAAATTTTTCCCTTGGCTGGAAGAAATCCAGCTTGGTAGGGTCTTCGCTCCCAGGTAACAAAAGCAAAATACCATTCTCATATAGCATTACATCATAATATTTCAGATACCCGGTGCTTGGCAGCATATAGCCATAATAATAATCATAGTAACCGTCCAGATTATAAATATTAACAAAAGAACTTCTTCTGTAACGGAACAATTTCACTTTATCATACATTTTATATGTCTTGAAAATTTCCATGGCATCGTCCAGAGGATAAGATTTTTTTGTGATGGGAAGGTCTTTTTCTGTCAGTTCCTGCATCCGGCTTCTAATCCGCTCTACATGCTCACAGGTAAGTTTTTCGTCCATTTTAAGGTTGCAATAGTAGCCCTGCCCAATGGCAAATTCCACTTTAACCTTTTCAACCTTCTTTGCCCCAAGCACATCATAAACTGCCTTCACAAGGGTCATAAGTCCTGTGCGCACATAGGTTTTGTGGCCGATTTTATCACGAATTGTCAAAAAAGAAAGTTCACAGTCCTTCTCTGCTGTCTTAATCAGCTCTCTTATCTTTCCATTCTCCAGCACCAGCGCAATCATGTCTTTGCACTGTGGCTGATATTCTCTGGCAATCTCCTCAAAGGTAATTCCTTTGGGATATTCCTTTGGAACACCATTAATCGTTATCGTTATCATTTATTTCCTCCAAAATAACAGATGTTATTCCTAAAATTTCCGCCGCTTCCCTCAAAGCATCCATCTCTTCTTCCAGTTCCCTCCTCCGCAAAATAATACGTTCCCCATCAGCAGACGCAGCAAGGGAGTGTTTAATCCTGGAGAGTTTTTTCCATTCTTTTTTTATGTACTTTTCAAGAACCGGATGCTTTTCTTTTAACAAAGCAGGTCCAAAACGGTCAAAAAGCTTCTGCTCTTTTTCAGGAATCTCATGTTTCCTTCCGCCTTCCAAAACAGGAACAGCCTTTATAACCGGATAAAATTTACCTTCTTCCAGTATCATATTTTCACATACAATGGAATATCCCTCGTTTCTCAAAAACTTCCTGAAATCCGGGATATCCGACTGAGGCTGTAAAATTAATTCCTTAAAATCCCTGGTCTTGTCAGGTTCCCTCTTAAGTATCCTGCACATCAGCCTGCCGCCCATTCCTGCACATATTAAAGTCTCCGCTTCCCCTTTTTCATAAGATAAAAGCCCGTCTGAGAGGCGCAGCATTATGTAATCCCTAAGCCCCGCCTGAAAAATATGCTTTTCGGCACGCACAAGGGGGCCTTTATTGACGTCCATGGCAAGCACAAAAGGGGAGAGCCCGTTTTGAACCAGATAAATAGGTATATAGCCATGGTCACAGCCCACATCACAGACACTTCTGCCTTTGGATACCATATCCGCCACAGCCTGCATTCTTGCAGACAAGACCACCTTTCCCCTCATCAGTCCAGATAGTCCTTTAATTTTCTGCTTCTGCTGGGGTGCCGCAGCTTACGCAGGGCCTTGGCTTCAATCTGCCGGATACGTTCTCTGGTTACATTAAATTCCTTCCCCACTTCCTCTAGGGTTCTTGCCCGTCCGTCATCAAGACCAAAGCGAAGCCTTAGCACCTTCTGCTCTCTCTCTGTCAATGTTCCCAAAACTTCCACCAATTGTTCTTTCAGAAGGGTAAAAGCCGCTGCATCTGCTGGCACTGGCACATTATCATCCTGGATAAAATCTCCCAAATGGGAATCTTCTTCCTCACCAATTGGCGTTTCCAGTGAAACTGGCTCCTGGGATATTTTTAATATTTCCCTTACACGTTCCACAGGAAGGTTCATCTCCTCCGCAATTTCTTCCGGCAGGGGCTCTCTGCCAAGTTCCTGTAAAAGCTGCCTGCTGACACGGATCAGCTTGTTGATGGTCTCCACCATGTGTACGGGAATACGTATCGTTCTAGCCTGGTCAGCAATGGCTCTTGTAATGGCCTGACGAATCCACCAGGTAGCATAGGTGGAAAACTTGTAACCTTTGCGGTAATCAAACTTTTCCACTGCCTTAATTAATCCCAAGTTTCCTTCCTGAATCAAATCCAAAAAAAGCATCCCCCTGCCTACATATCTTTTGGCAATGCTGACTACCAGACGTAAGTTCGCTTCTGCCAATCGCTTTTTGGCCACATCGCCTGCATCCAGGTCCCTTTGCAGGTTCTTAATTTCTTCTCTGATTTCCTCCGCTTCCACTTCGTCCAGGCCGCTCTCCAGCCTCTTTTCCAATATGGCAATCTTTTCCTTTGCCACTGCGCCTGCTTCCATCTTCTGGGCAAGCTCTATTTCTTCCTCCGCATTAAGCAGCGGCACTTTACCAATTTCCTTAAGATACATCCTGACAGGGTCTTCAATGCTGATGCCATCGGGGACTGTCAGGTCAATGTTCTCCACATCCACCTCGTCTTCTTCTGACAGGATAATTTCCTCATCATCCACATCATCATCTGCTGTAATGCGCAGGACATCCACGTTGTTTTGTTCCAGTGACTCCAGGATTTTATCAAACTGTTCCTCTCCCAATGTAATGTCAGCAAAATAGTCAACTATTTCCTGATATTCCAAAACATTCTTTTTCTTCTTGGCAATGGCCAGAAGCCCTGTTAACTTCTCGTCAAACTTTGCCTGTGTGTTTTCATCCATTCTGGTTTTCCGTCCTTCCTAACTTTATAAACATTACCATTATTAGCCTTAATCCAGCGAAATATGCGTTTTGCTAAGTTCTTCCAGTGCTTTTTTCCCTTCAATTACACGATTTAATGCCAAAATATCCGTTCCCATCTGGCTGGAAGCATAAGCAAGGCTATTCCGCTTAACCGCAACCAAAATATCATGAAGCGCTTTTTCCTGTTCCGCCCTGGTGCCCGGCTGCCGGATTTTGGTGTTAAAAACACCCGCCGCCTCTCTTTGCTCCTCTTCTTCTGTAAAAAGACTGATAATTGCCGCTGGATTGAAAGCGCCTGCCTCTAAATCTCCAAAAAATTTTACTGCTATTTTTTTATATAGGTCCCCGGTAAAATCTTCCGGGGATATATATTTTTTAATTTTTCCATAAATAGCCGGTTCCTCCACCAGCCATGTAAGCAAAAGCCGCTGCGTCTTTTTCACATTTTCCTCCGGTCCGCTTTTTTTCCGGATACCGGACCTGGGACGCACCGCCGGCGATGCTAACCCCATCTGGGAAGCATAGGCGAAAACCAGCTTTCTTAAATTTTCAAAACCAATGTGATATTTTTCCGCCACAGCCTCTATATAGTTTTCTCTCTCCACTTCCTCTGTAAAAGAACAAAGCTTACGCGCAATCTCTCTGTGAAACTTTGTTTTTGATTCCGGGTCATTTAAATTATAATCCCTCTGAAGCATACGCAGTTCAAAGAAAAAGCTGTTTTCCGCCTGCCGTATGCGCTCCATAAAAGCTTCCTGCCCCAGATTTTTGATAAACTCATCCGGGTCTTTATATGGCTCTAAATTAAGCACTCTCCCAGTAAGTCCCGCCTCCTTTAAAATTCCAACCGCACGCAGGGCCGCACCCACTCCTGCGCCGTCACTGTCATAGGCAAGAATCACTTCCTTTGTGTACCGTCCAAGGAGATTTGCCTGCCCTGCCGTAAAAGAAGTGCCAAGGGATGCCACAGCCTGTGAAAAACCCGCCTGGTGCATGGCAATCACATCCATATATCCTTCACATAATATTATATGACCTGCCTTGGCTGTGCGGGCAAAATTCAGTCCATACAAATTCCGGCTTTTGTCAAAAATCATAGTTTCCGGCGAATTTAAATATTTGGGCTTTCCATCGCCCATTACACGTCCGCCAAAGCCAATCACTTTTCCGTTTATATCCTGTATGGGAAACATTACCCGGTTCCAGAACTTGTCATGGATACCATGCTTTTCATCATAACCGGCAAGCCCTGCTTCCTGTATCAGCTTGTCCTCATATCCTTTGCTCTTCAGGTACCGGGTCAGGTCGTTCCCTGTCACATTGGAAAACCCAAGTCCAAAGCGGAAAATGGTCTCATCCGAAAGCTTTCTTTTTTGCAGATACTGATACCCCGCCTGTCCGCTCTTCCCCCGGAGCTGGTAAAAAAAATACTTCGCCGCCTCCTTATTTACCTCAAAAAGTTTTGCTCTCCAGCTTTCCTTCCGCCGCGTTTCCTCATTATATTCTGTCTCCGGAAGCAAAACACCTGCCCGCTGGGCCAGGTGTTTCACTGCTTCCGGGAAAGAAAAATTTTCGTATTCCATTATAAATGTAAAAACATTCCCCCCTGCCCCACATCCAAAACAGTAGTACATCTGCCTGCCCTGGGATACAGAAAAAGATGGGGATTTTTCATTGTGGAAAGGGCAGAGTCCAAAATGGCTGCTTCCTTTTTTTTGTAACTTCACATATCCTGAAATGACTTCCACAATGTCATTTTTTATCCGTACTTCTTCCACCAATTCGTCAGGATAATACATTTTCATCCTCCCTGCCCGCATGCCTGACAGACACACGATGGAATATCACTCCATCATCACCCATGCCAGGATTTGGGGATATATATTTCCTCATACTTGGCAATAGCAAACCGGTCCGTCATTGCGCCTATGTAATCACAAACTACCTTCTCTTCCGGTTCTCCCCGGTTTACCAGCCGGATGTAATCTTCCGGCAGCAGCTCCAGATGATGTCTGTAATAACTGTAAAGAGTCTGTATCAGCATTTCCGCTTTGTCTTCCTGGCTCTTTGCATCTTTATTTTCATATACTCTCTCAAACATAAACCGCCTTAAATCCCTCATGGCCTTAGCCACCGGCTCTGACATCTGTATATCGCCCTTGTCATAGCTGGTAGACACCAGGTCGTGGATAAAATGGTCCAGCCTCTCCCCTGTAGTATAACCAATCACATCGCCAATTTCCCTGGGCACATCTGATTCTGTCAAAATTCCTGCCCGGACGGCATCATCCATATCATGGTGGATATATGCGATTTTATCAGAAAACCGCACAATCCTTCCTTCAAGGGTAAACGGCATCCCTTTGGTCTGGTGGTTTTTAATTCCGTCCCTCACTTCCTGGGTAAGGTTTAAACCCGTGCCTCCCTTTTCCAGTAAATCCACCGTGCGCACACTCTGTTCACTGTGGCTGAACCCATAAGGACACACCACATGCAGAGCTCTCTCCCCTGCGTGACCAAAAGGCGTATGCCCTAAATCATGACCAAGGGCAATGGCTTCTACTAAATCCTCGTTCATCCTTAAGGCTTTGGCAATGGTTCTCGCATTCTGGGAAACCTCCAGCGTATGGGTCAGCCTGGTTCTGTAATGGTCCCCCTCCGGCGACAAAAACACCTGGGTCTTATCTTTCAGACGCCTGAAAGATTTTGAATGCAAAATCCTGTCTCTGTCCCTTTGGTAGACAGGCCGGATATCACACTGTTCTTCTGCGCGCAGTCTTCCTTTGGTATTTCTGCTAAGGGCGGCATAAGGGCTTAAGTATTCCATTTCCAAACGTTCAAGATTTTCTCGTATATTCATGAACAGCTCCTGTTTCTAAGTTCCAGGAAAAGAACTTCTTACTATCATTATTCGGTGTGCAGCTCCAAAATCCTTTTTGTTTTAACGGCATATATCATAAATAAATTCCGCATTTTTATCCATGGCATCATACGCAGGCTTTAGAGGGGACATCTGGAACACATGCCACATCCCTTTAAATACATCCAGCTTTGTAGGCACATTTTCCTGTACCATTTTCTGATGAAGCCTCGTGGCATCCGATAAAAGGATTTCATTATCCCCAGCCTGTATATAAGTAGGCGGGAAGCCGTAAAAATCTCCAAACAAAGGGGAAATATACGGATTCTCCAGCTCCTGTCCTTTTGCATAATTTTCTATCATACGTTGAAGATACGACGCATTTAAGACTGGGTCCAAATCCGCTTTGGACCGATGGGAATCCCCTGAAGATGTCAGGTCCGTCCAGGGAGACATTAACACCAGTCCCCTTGGAAGAAGTCTTACCTCTTCTTTTAATTTAAGCACAAGGGAAAGAGCCAAATTCCCCCCTGCCGAATCGCCTGCCACAATCACATCCCTTGCCCCATACCCCAGCAGCATAAGATAATTCCAGGCCTTCATTGCATCTTCTGTTGCCGCCGGATAAGGGTTTTCCGGGGAAAGCCGGTAATCAAAACTAAGCACATCCATGGAAGTGCTGGCAGAAAGCTTGGTGGTAAGGGTCCTTGCATAAAGACTGCTGCCTGTGGAATAACCTCCTCCGTGACAGTAAAGAATCACATATTTTTTCATATGCGCCCGGTTTACAGAAACCCATTCCCCCTGCATGTCCTGAATGGTCACATCCCGTATCAGCATGTCCCTGGAATTTCCAAGGAGCGCTCCCACATGGTCCTGAGACTGACGGTGCTTTTCGATATCCGTATTTTCTATCATACCGTGGACCTTCCTGATTAGTCCCATCATACTCTGATTTATATTTTCTGCCGAAGGCTTTTTTGCCAACATTGCTTTTGAACCAATTGCCATATTTTCCTCATTTCCAGCCATACTGCCCACAAACCCGCCCGCTTACAGCCGTATCTTCCGCCCGCAGCCTCACCGCATGGCTTTGTAAACAATAACTTTCATAATATTTTATAATCATTAAGTTTTTGTTCATTTTAACACATTTATCCTTTTTTGTGGTATACTAAATAACAATTAAAGGAAATACTTGCAGGGATATGGAAAATAATTTGAAAAAACAACAGGCCGGCTCCGGCAGCTTAAACAGTCAACTAAATACCAGGGACCATACACTGACAGGAAAGAAACGGTCCGAACCTAAAATCTGGTACAAACTGGATTTATCCGCTATCGTTTATCCCACCCTACAGCGTCGGGATTTTTCTTCCGTTTACCGTCTGTCTGTGCTTTTGAAAGAACCGGTAGACCCGGTTATTTTGCAAAAAGCGGCAGATATTGCCCTTACCCGTTTTCCTACTTACAAAACCGCCATCCGTAAAGGACTTTTCTGGCGTTATCTGGAGCCTAATAACCGTCCTGGTCCTTTTGTCCAGAAAGATATCCGCAACTTTTGTATGCCAATGCCCTTTAAAGCCGGGAACCGTTATCTTCTGCGAATTTACTATTACGACCACAGAATTTCCCTGGAGGCGCACCATTGTCTGGGTGATGGCACAGGCGGTATGTGCGTGCTGCAAACCATCACTGCTGTTTACTTAAGACTTCTCGGCCATGAAATCTCTAATGGCTATTTTGTTATGGATATAAATGAGCCACCCCACCCGGAGGAGCTGGAAGACGCATATATGAAGTATGCCAATGCCAAAGTATGTCCTGCCCGTCCCGGAGAAAAAACTTACCGTGTCAGAGGCACCAGAGAACCTTTTTATACTTTTAATGTAATTGACGGGATTATGTCTGTAAAGGAAGTAATTGCTGTTGCCGGAAAATACAACGCAACCATCACTGAATACTTAAATTCTGTTCTTTTATACGCCCTGATACAAAAGCAGCAGTCAGAATGGCATCTGAACCTGCGCCCGGTAAAAATTGCAATGCCTGTTAATCTGCGGCGTTTCTTTCCCTCCAGAACCTTGCGTAATTTTATTACCATGGTATATCCTGCCATAGATCCAAGACTTGGTGAATATACTTTTGAAGAGATTGTAAAACAGGTTCACAATTACATGCGTTATTATATCAACGAGAAATTTCTGCGTGGCGATATCACTACCAACGCCAGCACCCAGCGCAATCCCTTTATCCGGGTAGTTCCGCTTTTTATAAAAGATTTTGTGGTCAGACAATTTTATACCCGTGTGCAGGATAAAAATTCTTCTGCCGGTCTGACCAACATGGGCGCTTTAAAAGTTCCCGAAGATATGAAGCCATTTATTGAGCGGTTTGATATTTATATGGGGCAGCCATTCTCCTCCCGCACCAACTGCGCCATAATCAGTTTTGAAGATACCCTGACCATAAATTTTGCAAGCAGCATCATGGAATCAGATGTGGAAAGGTATTTTTTCAGGAAGCTGGTGGCAGACGGAATTCATGTAACCATCGAAAGCAACCGCGAAAGCCTGCCAGAGGCGATGGAACACATTTAAAATCATCTTAATTGAAAGAAGGAATTTGTTATGTCATATTGTGTAAACTGCGGCGTTGAACTGGAAACTTCACTGACTGAATGTCCCCTTTGCAATACCCCTGTTATTAATCCAAAAGAACTGCATAATTATAAGAAAACATCTCCCTATCCCAGAGAAAAAGGACAGGTGGATGTGGTAAAAAAGAAGGATTTGACCATCCTTATCTGTATTGTTCTTGGCGCAACTTCTCTAAGCTGCCTTTTGCTGAATCTCTTTGTTTTTTCAGGCAGCCCCTGGTCACTTTTCATTATCGGCGCATGTCTGATTTTATTTGTGCTTGCCATCCCTGCCGTTATTTACACCCGGCTTCCCATTTATATTTCCCTTCTTTTTGATGGTGTGGCTGTAGGCTTTTATTTATATATGATTACTTTTAACACAGCCTCCAACGGCTGGTTTATGGGCCTCGCCCTTCCTATTGTGGCTCTTATCACCATACTGGTGGAAATCTTTGCCCTTTTGCTCCGTTCTTTTCCAGTTTCTTTTATTACAACAGCCCTATATTTCTTTGCGGAAACCGCACTGTTGTGTGTGGGGATTGAGCTTTTAATTCATCATTATGCCAAAGAACCCTTACATCTTGTCTGGTCTGCGGTAGTGCTTACTGTATGCAGCGTAATTGTGGTTTTACTTATCACGGTTCTCTCAAGAAGAAGACTCCGGGATGCAGTAAGAAGACGGCTGCACTTTTAGTCTGCCGTTAAATTATGTAATTATAAAGACCATTCCTAAAACTTATCCGGGTAATCCGTTCCCGTTTCACTTTGCATTTTATCAATGTATTTTCCGGGATTATTTCGCATGGATAGCAGTGTATCGAAGGCTAACAGCAGCATCCTGTCTCCATTGTTTCTCGTACCACTGTTATCCCTGTCCAGTCTTGCCTTAAAATGGTCCATCTGCCAAACCATTACGTCCACCACGCTATATCCTTCTATCTTAGCACGGCAGGCAAAATTTCCATTTTCAAGATAAAAGACAAACTCATCATATATTTCTTTATCCTGCTTTAGTTTCATCCAGAACTCTTGTGCAAATTCACTGCTCTCTCCTGCATAGCTGCATAATTTATCAATAAAATCCCTAACCCGTCTCTCTTTCTCCTCCACCATACGCCCTCCTTTTTGGCTCAATTATACTGCCAGTTCCTGCTTTTTTCAATATCTTCACCATTCCCCTCTTCCATTATTTATAAAACTCCTTCAAAAAATAGAATTTATGTATCCTTTTTAAGGCAAAATTTCAAAATATCTGTTATAATAAATATTTGAAAACATTTTGAGGAGGACTTTTAATGAGTGAAAAAATACTAGTTGTTGATGATGAGAAGGAAATCACAGATTTAATATCCCTTTATCTGCAAAATGAAAACTATACAGTTTATTCTTTTTATGATTCTCAAAAAGCCTGTGAGCTGGCAGAGCATACAGAACTTGACCTCGCCATTTTAGATGTTATGATGCCGAAAATGGACGGCTTTTCCCTTTGCCAGAAAATCCGTGAAAATTATAATTATCCTATTATTATGCTGACTGCCAAGGAAGAAGAGGTTGACAAAATCACAGGCCTTACTTTAGGAGCCGATGATTATATGACCAAACCTTTCCGTCCCCTGGAATTGATTGCAAGGGTAAAGGCGCAGCTGCGCAGGTATAAAAAATACAATCAGCCCGCCCCGGCGGAAGACTCCCACATTATTTCCCATGGCGGACTTATGCTTAACAGTCTCACCCATGAATGTACACTGGATGAGCGTCCTCTTTCCTTAACACCTACTGAATTTACAATTCTTTATGTCTTATGCCAGAAAAAAGGACAGGTTATAAGCGCTGAAGAATTATTTCACGCTGTATGGGGAGAAGAATATTTTAGCAAAAGCAATAACACCATTACCGTGCACATCAGACATCTTCGTGAAAAAATGAATGATTCTTTTGAAGATCCCAAATACATAAAGACGGTCTGGGGGTGTGGATACAAAATTGAAGGTTAAAGATAAAACCCGGTTTATTATTTTCCTAATTATTTCCCTGTGCCTTGCGCTTGGCATCGGATATGGACTTTACTACCTGACAGATGTTGTTTTTAACGGGTCTGTCCTAAACTGGCTTGCAGAAAATTATTATTACATGGAAACCCGGCACGATAAAGCTACAGGGGAAATCAGTTATTATTATCTCCCTATCTGGCCCAAATTAAAGCTTTTGATACTTACTTTATTCCTGTTCCAGACTGCCTTTTTTGTGTTCACCATCTATCTTGCAACCCATCTTTATGCCAGAATACGGGTTCGAAAATCCATATCAAACACAGGAAGAATGCTGCATACTTATATGCACCATGACTTAGACTCCAACGATGTTTTTCCTTCCTCTTATGCAGAGGTCGCTACCCAGATTGTGCAGATTAAGTCCACAATGCAGCGGCATGAACAGGCTATGAAAGCAGAAACAGACCGGAAAAATGATTTAATCACATATCTTGCCCATGACTTAAAGACTCCTCTCACCTCTGTGGTGGGATATCTTGACCTGCTGGAAGAAGCTGCTGATATGCCGGAAGAACAACGGAAAAAATACATTCATATCACACTTGAAAAGGCGCTCCGCTTAGAAAAGCTGATTAATGAATTTTTTGGCATCACCAGATACAGCCTGCAGCAGATTGTATTAGAAAAGGAAGTGATTGACCTTTCCTTTATGCTGATGCAGTTGACAGATGAATTTTATCCCCTTCTTACAAGCCATGGAAACACAGTTGAACTGCAGGAAGAAGATAATCTGACGGTATATGGGGATTCCATGAAACTGGCAAGAGTATTCAACAATATTTTAAAAAATGCAATCTCCTACAGTTATCCCAATACTCCTATTAAGGTGTATGCAGGGAAAAGGGAAAAAGATATTTTCATCTGCTTTATCAATCAGGGGAAAACAATCCCTTCTGAAAAGCTAAACGCAATTTTTGAAAAGTTTTTCCGCCTGGATGAAGCCCGGAGCAGCAATACAGGCGGCGCAGGTCTTGGCCTTGCCATTGCAAAGGAAATTGTTACGCTACACGGCGGAGCCATAAGCGCTTCCAGCGAAAATGAAATGACCACCTTCAGCGTGACACTGCCTTTATATTAAATTTTATCTCCTCTGGTCCCCACAAGGCCATGTATCCTCTGATAATAAGTAAATCCCCCATTTCCGGGGGATTTATTTATTATCAGCATTTTTTGTCTATTTATTTAAAATATTCTACACCTGAAGCAAAAATCTGAAGGTCCTGTTCCCCATAAATATTAATGGCAACCCCTTCTCCCCGGCGTTCTGCATGTGCCATTTTGCCAAACACTCTTCCATCAGGAGAGGTAATTCCCTCAATGGCAGAATAAGAGCCATTTATATTCCATTCCTCATCCATGGAAACATTGCCATTTATGTCCGCATACTGGGTAGCAACCTGTCCCTCTTCAAACAGCTTTTTAATCCATCCTTCCGATGCCACAAACCTTCCTTCCCCGTGAGATGCGGGGGTCGCATAGACGGCTCCAACCTCCGCCCTGGAAAGCCATGGGGATTTGTTGGAAACCACTTTGGTATAAACCATTTTGGATATATGCCGGTTAATTGTATTAAAGGTTAGGGTAGGCGAATCCTCTTTTTGTCCTAAAATCTCTCCATATGGAACCAGTCCAAGCTTAATCAGCGCCTGAAAACCGTTGCAAATGCCAAGGGCTAATCCGTCTCTTTCATTCAAAAGACGCATAACTGCCTCTTTCATGTGTTCATTGCAAAAAGCGGTGGCAAAAAACTTGGCGCTGCCATCAGGCTCATCACCTGCCGAGAAACCGCCCGGAAACATAATAATCTGCGCCTTGTCAATATCCTTTCTGAATACTTCCACAGAATCCCTGATATCCTGCGCCGTCTGGTTCTTAAAGACCCTGGTAATTATCTGTGCGCCTGCCGCTTCAAAAGCAGCTCCGCTGTCATATTCACAATTTGTACCCGGAAATACCGGAATAAACACGGTTGGCTTAGCTACTTTATTTTTACAGATATAGACTTTATCTGTCTTATAAAGAGGCGACTGCACTAATGACTCATCTTCCTGCGCTTTGGTGGGGAACACCTTTTCAAGCCCTGATTTCCAGGCAGCAATTGCCTCTTTTATGGTGACTGTTGTGTCCTTGAAAATAAAGAGCTCCTCTTCCTTTACCTGACCCACTCTTCTGTAATTTAAGTTCTCCGCCATTTCTTCTCTGTCATTTAAAATTCTCTGTGCCTCTTTCTCATCCATCTCCACAACAATATCGCCCAGACAATTCTCAAACAGGTCAAGCGCACACAATTCACCGTCAAAATCCACTCCCAGCTTATTGCCAAAAGCCATTTTACTCACTCCTGCGAAAAGTCCTGAAGCATCCAACACATAAGCTGCCTTTACTTTTCCTTCTCTTATGAGCTTTGTGATATAACTGAAGGTCTTCTTTACATGACTGTAAACTGGTATATCATAACTATCTTTATCAAACCAGAACTGTATCAGCACATCCCCTGCCGTCTTAAGCTCCGGCGTCACAATATCTTTTATCCGTGCAGTGTCAACCGCAAATGATACCAGCGTAGGAGGAACATCAATTTCATTAAAGGTCCCTGACATACTGTCCTTTCCTCCAATAGAAGGAAGTCCGTATCCAATCTGGGCATCAAAAGCCCCCAAAAGAGCGGCAAACGGCTGGCTCCAGCGTTCCGGGTCCTTTGTCATACGCCGGAAATACTCCTGGAAGGTGAAACGGATTTTCCCAAAATCTCCTCCCGATGCCACAATTTTAGCCATAGACTCTGTCACCGCATAAATGGCTCCATGGTAAGGACTCCAGGAAGAAAGGTATGGGTCAAAGCCATAGCTCATCATGGTCACTGTATCTGTCCTGCCTTTAAGCACAGGAAGCTTCGCTATCATGGTCTGCGTTTCCGTCAGCTGGTATTTTCCCCCATAAGGCATCACCACACTGCCTGCCCCAATAGATGAATCAAACATTTCCACAAGTCCCTTCTGGGAGCACACATTAAGACTGCTTAATGTCCCCAGAAAAGCGTCTTTTATATTTCTCTCGTCCAAAGACTTTTTCACATTGGCAACCGCAATTTTTTTCAGATAGCATTCATCTTCATCCGGCATATCTACTGCCACATTGGTTTCCTGATGGGCTCCATTGGTATCCAAAAAAGCTCTGGAAATATTGACAATTTCCTTTCCTCTCCATTTCAGCGCCAGTCTGGGTTCTTTGGTCACTTCTGCTACAGGAACGGCTTCCAGATTTTCTTCCGCCGCATATTCCAGAAATTTATCTACATTTTCAGGTGAAACCACTACTGCCATTCTTTCCTGGGATTCGGAAATTGCCAGTTCTGTGCCGTCCAGACCTGCATATTTTTTAGGTACTTTGTCAAGGTCTACCACAAGACCAGGAGCCAGCTCTCCAATTGCAACCGATACACCCCCAGCGCCAAAGTCATTGCATTTCTTTATAAGTCTGCAGACTTCTCCTCTTCGGAAAAGTCTTTGTATTTTCCGTTCTGTGGGCGCATTTCCCTTCTGCACTTCAGCTCCGCAGGTTTCAATGGAGCTTTCTGTGTGAACTTTGGAAGAACCAGTGGCTCCGCCGCATCCGTCACGCCCGGTTCTTCCGCCCAGAAGAACAATGATATCACCTGGGTCTGAATTTTCCCGGATTACATTTTTTCTGGGGGCCGCTCCCATAACAGCGCCGATTTCCATACGCTTGGCCACATAATTGGGATGATAAATTTCCTTCACATAGCCAGTGGCAAGACCTATCTGATTGCCATAGGAAGAATAACCTGCCGCCGCCCCCCTTACCAGCTTTTTCTGGGAAAGTTTTCCCTTTAAGGTTTCCGCCACAGGTACCGTAGGGTCCGCTGCTCCGGTTATACGCATTGCCTGGTATACATACCCTCTGCCGGATAAAGGATCTCTGATAGCGCCTCCAAGACAGGTTGCGGCGCCTCCAAAAGGTTCTATTTCCGTAGGATGATTGTGTGTTTCATTTTTGAAAAACACCAGCCATTCTTCAGTTTCAGGCCCATTACCATAGTCCATTTCAACCGGAACCACCACAGAGCAGGCATTGATTTCATCAGACTCTTCCATGTCTGATAGTTTTCCATCTTTTTTCAGTTTGCGCATTGCCATCAGCGCCAAGTCCATCAGACAGATAAACTTATCCTTCCTGTCTCCATAAATTTCATTTCTGATATCCAAATAGTTCTGATAGGAAGCTGTAAGGGGAGCGTGATAATAACCTTCCCTAAATTCAATGTCTTTCAGCTCTGTGGAAAACGTCGTGTGCCGGCAGTGGTCGGACCAATAGGTATCCAGTACACGAATTTCTGTCATTACAGGGTCTCTGTGCTCTTCCTTGGCAAAATAGTCTCTAATATGGACAAAATCTTTAAAAGTCATGGCCAGACCAAGACTTTCATAGAGCTTTTCCAGTTCTTCCTCCTGCATGTCCCTAAAGCCTTTAATCACAGGCACATCCTCTGGCTCCTCATATTCTGTAATCAGGGTTTTGGGCTTCCCGGACTGGGTTTTTCTGGAATCAACCGGATTGATACAGTAAGATTCTATTTTTTCCTTTTCCTCTCTGGTAATGTCCCCGGTAATCAGATACACAACCGCTGTCTTTATTACAGGCTCTTCATCTTCTTTAAGAAATTTTACACACTGGATGGCGGAGTCTGCACGCTGGTCAAACTGTCCCGGCAGAAACTCCACGCCAAACACCCATCCGTCTGATGGAATCTCTATATTTTCTCTATAAAAAATATCTACCGGAGGTTCTGAAAATACACTGCACAGGGCACGTTCAAAGGTTTCCTCCGATAAATTCTCCACATCATACCGGATAAATACCCTTACCTCCCGAACCCCTGTAATTCCAAGGTAGCTGCTGATTTCTTCCTTCAGTTCCTTTGCTTTTACCGCAAAGGGGGCTTTCTTTTCTACATAGATACGTTTTACGTTTCCCATGGTGAATTTCATCATCCTCCGTTATTATATTTACTATTTTCAATTTGTCTGTTACATTTCCATTATACAGGTTCCCAGGCATTTTGCAATGTCAAATTACCGTTATATACGGAAACCAATTTTCAATAACTGCCCTTATAAGTGCAGCCGGTGTATCAGCCGGTAAGCAATATCCCCCTGGGCAACCAGCGGTTCTGTATGGGAAAAAAACACAATGCCGTCCGTAGGCGCCGCAATAATTTCCTTTACATGGCCTTCATATGGGTCTATAACTTCCGCCATAGGATAGCCATACCTGATATCCTCCCCCGGTTTAATCAGTCCTCTGAAAATTCCTCCTGTCCGGGCATACACATCCGTCAGGTCCTTCTCAACAATCACATGGCTAATGTATCCGCTGTGGCTCCCATATCTGATTATCCCCATTCTAGTAAGGAACCGCAGTATTGCCGACACCGCCTGTTTGGCGCCGCTTTCATCAATTACATCATTTTTATTGGTATAAACGGAAAAAGCCGCCGTCATGTCATTCTGCCAGTTGTAGTTCAGCGTCTTGGTGTCCAAAGGACTGGGCTTTCTGACCACTACATAAGGAAGCCCAAACAGATTTGCTAATGACGTGTTCTGATATCCTGTTTCCATCATTCTGACATGGGGAATAAATTCACCCGTCATACTAAAGCTGGTTAACTGAATGCCATAAGTGTACTCTTTGATTTTGTCAAAAACTTTATAGGCAATGCGGCTGGTAGTATCCCCCTCTTCCTTTCCCGGAAATCCCCGGTTGATGTCTATCTCATCCACGCCAAAAAACCTCCGGTCTACATTAAGGCTCATACTGTTTATCACCGGAATCACCAGTATTTTTTTGTGGGAACAAATACTCCCTTTTCCTTCCAGCTCCCTTAAAGTCTTTACAAGCTGGGAACAAATGTAGGTCTGCTGCACCTCGTTGCCCCTGGCTGCACCCACTATACAGGCAGCCGGTTCCCCTCTTCCAAAATAGTACCCCCATATAATCATATCCTGCCGGTAAGGGGAATGTACCCTGTATATTTCTTCTTTCTGCATAACCTATTCCTCTCCAATGCCTGTCAGTACCCTTGCAATCAAGGACCCTTCCCGCACAAAAGGATACTCTCTTAATGTAAAAACAAGACCACTCTTTGATACCCGTATTTCATCCAGCACACACCCTTCAAGAGGACTTACAATCTGTCCAATCATGTCTCCTTTTCTGACGTAATGGTTATGGGCAATAGCCGGAAGAAATACACCCGATTTGTTTGCACGTATAAAATCCACCTCTCCATCTGTGGAAACCGCCGGATACTGGATTTTGCCTACCTGTCCCTGCCACATGCCAAGTTCCTGCATTAAATGAAAAATACCTTCCACCACCTGATTGCCATATCCTCTGTCAATTCTGGTCCCCACTCCCATCTCCAGCACCATAGCCGGAACCCCAAGCATATTCATGGAATGTACAAGGGTGGACTCATGAACTGTGGCGGTTGCGTTTGTCCAAATCATGTCCGTATTTAAAAGCCTTGCATAAGGCAGCAGCTTATCCGCCATCTCTTCACAAATCCGTACCTGCGGAAGCTCCTTTACAAAAATATCACTTGCATGTACATCCAGACACATATCCGCTCCCGCAATATCTCCTACAATTGCAGCAGCCACCCGCTCCATGGCAGTTCCTTTTTCATTGCCTGGAAACATTCTGTTTAAATCCATCCCAAGCTTCGGAACCTTATGCTGGGCAACATCCAGGCTTAAAGGATTTAATGCCGGATATACATCCACCGTTCCTGTCAGCTTATCCTGTTCCTCCATAATTCTCCGGGTAAGCTCATAACAGATATACTGTCCCTCAAACTCATCTCCGTGAATGCCCGATACAACAGCCATTCTTTTATCAGAGGGCTGTTTTCCCATAATTCTGTTTTTTTTAATAACCAGCTTTTCTCCTACCGGAAGCTCAATAGAAAATACCTCTACAACCAACTTCATTCCCCCGCATATTACAGATTTGTCTATTCCTCCAAAACAAGTCCCTGCATCACATACAAAATTTCCCTGTCGACCGCCGCCTCAGAAATACCTCTGGTCTGGGAGGCAATTTTTAATCCTTCCAGCACATACATAATGTTTCTTGCTGCGCCTCTTGGGTCTTCACAATAAAACTCACCGTTTTCCGCTCCCGTCTGAATTAGCTTTTCAATCACATACACTGCTGCATCAAACTGCTTTTTTAAAATCTTCCCCTTTGACGGATCGCTGTCAAAAAAATACTCATAAACAGCTTTGTTTAAAGACTGTTTTCTGTTAAGAAGCTCTTTTTTCTGTTCCTTCAAAAATAACGCAAGAATATCAGACGGCGCCGCTCCCTTTGGAATACTCTGTTCGAACACATCATCCGCATCTCCCTGCTCTAGCTTAAGCACTTCTTCAAATAATTCACTTGTATTCTGGAAATACAGATACAGCCCGCCACGGCTGATTCCACACGCATCCACTATATCTTTCATGGTCACATGCTTAAATCCTTTTTCCATAAATACTTTTCTTGCCGTTTCTATGATGAATTTTTTCTTCTGTGCTGATTTTTCACTCATGCCTGCCGCTCCTACGCCAAAGGTCCATCCCAGATTTCAAGTATTTCCCTAAGCCGTTTAATCCCATGCAGGAAAACACCATTTTCCACCGCCATTGACCAGAGTCTTCCTTTTGTCATGCCGCCAATCACATACTTTGCCATAATCGCAAATATTACCTCTATTTCTTTAAGTTCCACCTGCCCAATCAGCAAAAGCTCATCCTTTTCGCTTCTGATACGGTAACGGGAATACACATAAACGTAATTCCTGTCAACCAGCCCTGTCTTTTGCATATCCTTCACAAGTCCAAGAAGAGTGCTGTCATATACCGGGATGGGAATTGACTTATCCGGTACGTTTTCCCCTGAGTAATTATGGACCAACTTTTCTCCCATTTTTTGTTCGAGCCATGGGATATAACGGAACAGACCATTCACCGCCTGGCTGTATTTTTCAATCTTTTCCTGTCTGTAAATATTCTCGTTCTCCATCAAAATCACATTCCTTCTCTTATCAGGCCTTCTATACTCGCAAATTACCTGTCAATTTTATCTTACCACAAAATATAAAAATGTGCACTCTCAAAAAGGAAGAAAGAATTATAATATAT
>CAMUHA010000011.1 GCA_947088515.1 uncultured bacterium | reverse complement strand
CGGCTGAGGTCTGGAATAAGGGAGATATCCGTCATATCGGGGGAAATCAGGATATGACAAAGCGGCAATTCATCTGGCATATGAATGAGAATGAGGGCGGTGAATATGGGGGATGGTGGTTTGCCTGCTTTCCTATAGAATTTGTAAAGGAAAACAGGCCTCTGCCATTTTTCCTCCATTGTGATGATGTGGAGTATGGGCTGCGGCATGGGGGAACTCCTATTATTTTAAATGGAATACAGGTGTGGCATGAAATATATGAATACTGGAAAGCGCCAGTGCTGGCATATTATGACAACAGAAACCGGGCGCTTGTGAACCATCTATATAGGCTGTGTGACAAGGAGGAAATTTTAAAACACTGGATAAAAAACATATCTTTTTACCATATGCGCAGGGAATATACCATGGAATATTATGCGATTAAAGGTTTTCTTGATTTTTTTAAAGGAATGGAATGGGCCGGCAGAATAGATGCCAATAAATATCATGAAAAGCTGGGACGGAAAAGAGGAAACCGGATTAAGAATGCTTTACTGTGGCGGTGCGCAAAAGGGTTATTTCAGATAAGTTATCCCCGTATTTTTTGAAAAAGAGGGCAAAACGGATAAAATATATTTGGGAGAATGGTGGTGTTTAAATGAACTTTAAAGTCAATGCAGTTATCGTAACCTGTAACCGCTGTGATTTACTAAAGCAGTCTCTAAAAGGTTTGCAAGAGCAAACTTATGCGCTTAATAAAATCATTGTAGTTAATAATGCAAGCACAGACGGAACAAAAGCGTTTCTGGACAGTATCCGGGATAACCAGATTATTGTACTGCAAAGGGAAGTGAATGAAGGGGGCGCAGGCGGCTTTTATTATGGCATAAAAAAAGCCTATGACATTGGATGTGATTTTGTATGGATTATGGATGATGACACAATTGCATCGCCTGAAGCGCTTAAGAAATTAATGGATGGTTATGCCATATTGGATGGGAGAAATATTGGATTTCTGGCAAGCAATGTATTTTACAAAGATGGAGCGCCCTGCTATATGAATATCTGTCAGACAGATTATGTCTGGAATGAGTTTGTTTCAGAAGGAATTGTAAGGATTTCCCATTGCTCTTTTGTTGCAATGCTGATTCCCTCATGGGTGATAAAAGAGGTTGGATTCCCAATAAAAGAATATTTTATTTGGGGAGATGACGGAGAGTATTCCACGAGAATTTTAGGAAGGTATGAGGGCTATCTGTGTGGAAAAAGCGTTGTATACCATCACATGAACGAAAATGTTGGTGTTGACATCTGGAATGTGGAAGCAAAGAGAATAGACCGTTTTTTTTATTTTTACCGTAATTGGATGTGTACGCATAGAATGCGGGATGAAAAGGCGGCAAAGAAGTTTAAGAAGGATGCAAAGCTTCTGATTAAGGAAATAAGGAAAAGCAACACAAGCAATAAGCATACAAAGATAAAGGTAATAAAGGAAGGAATAAGCGCAGGAGAGAAGTTTAATGTGGAAATAGAATATCCTGCAGGACGCCAGAAGGCAGAAAACGCAGAGATTAAAGGCTGGGGAATCAGGTACCGCCTCTTTCGGATGTTCCGTTACTTTGCCATAAAGTATGATATTAGGACGAAAGGATATGTGACTTATTGCAAAGAACTTTATCAAAGATTTAAAAAACTGAACCCAGGGAAAATGGAAAAAGCCGGTTTTTTGCTTTTGGGGGCAATAAAAACAAAGTTATATGATTCCGGTGATAAAATAAAAGATATTGAAATGCTTTTAAAAGAAGCAAAATACAGATTTTGTCCATCAGATTATTTTGTTTATGGAATTGATGTATATAAGACTTGGAAAGTAAAAGGCAGGCAAATGGCCAACTGTGCAATAGATTATGACATTTTGGTTAACCATTCTCTGAAAGACTTACGGATGGAAGAGAATGGAAGCGAGTTTGAAAGACAAAACAATGCACTTGTGGATATTCTGGAAAATTATTGTATACGTCTGGCAGGAAAAGTAAAAAAAAGTGGCCTTAAAAACCGTAAAAATATCGTAAAATGGCTGGAAAATATTTCTTCCGCCCCAGCGTTATCTCTGGAGGAAGCTTTGCAGAGGATTCTGCTTATGAATCAGCTTATGTGGCAGACGAGGCATATACAAATGGGGCTGGGAAGGCTGGATTTGTTGCTGGAACCATTTGTAAGTGATGATATGACAGAGGAATATCTGGAAGATGTTTTGGGCGGTTTTATTAAAATACTTCATAATTATTATTGGTTAAAAAGTGAAGAGATGCCGGGAGATACGGGGCAGATAATTATTCTTGGCGGATTGGGGCAGGATGGAAAATATGTATGTAACAGAATTACATACGCGATGCTTGGGGCAATCAAAAAGCTTCAGCTGCCAGACCCGAAAGCGCTTCTGCGTGTTACATCAAATACACCTCTTAAATTATGGGAACTTGCTGTGGATTGTATAGCCACCGGATTAGGATGTCCTCTGATTTCAAATGATGAGAGAGTGGCGCCTGCTCTGGCGGAATTTGGGTACGAGCAGAAGGACGCATATAATTATGTAACTTCAGCCTGCTGGGAAATAATACCGGGAAATTGTTGTGAACAGAATAACATTGGTGTTTTTGATTTTGCAGCAGCCTTTGATTTACTGGCCAAAAAAGACGACTTAGATGCTTTGGATACATGGGAGAAGTTTATCAGCCAATATTGTATTCACTTGTGCGGACATGTGAGATATATGGTACATTTGACTGATTATATTCTATGGGAAAAAGACCCGCTGATGAGCTTTTTCAGCCAGTCCTGCCGCAGAAAGCAAAAAGATATTGCCGAAGGCGGCGGTAAGTATAATAATTATGGCATTTTATCAGTGGGGCTTTCTAATACGGTAAACTCATTGGTAAATATAAGACGTTATGTTTATCAGGAAAAACGGTTTACCTTAAGAGAATTGTATACCATGCGCAATAAAAATTTTTGCGGCAGTGAAGAGACTTACCATTTACTAAAGAACAGCAAAAAATATTTTGGCGAAGATACGGAAAAGGAAGATGCCATAGGTTTAACAAACTGGCTGCTGATGAAAGTAAATGAGACTGTGGCAGATTACCGCAATATTTTTGGCGGCAGGGTAAAATTTGGTTTAAGCTCGCCGGGATATATTATTATGGGGAGAAATAATACAGCTACATTTGATGGCCGTCTGGACTATGAGCCATACAGCATACATATTTCTGCAGATGACAATCAGAATATTACGGCGCTTTTAAATTTTGCTTCTGCTTTACAATATGGAAAATCTGGATTTAATGGAAATGTTGTTGACTTTACTATGAACCCACAGTTTATTGCGCAAAACAGGGAAAAATTTATTACACTTTTGCGCGCAGCTGTAAAAAGCGGGGTTTTCCAGATACAAATGAATGTGATAAGCAGTGAAACACTGCTAAAGGCAAAGGAACATCCGGATAAATACACGAATCTGATTGTCAGAGTATGGGGATTTTCCGCTTATTTTAAAGACCTGCCGGAAGAGTACAAAGACTATGTGATAGCAAGGGCAATAAAATCAGAATGCGCTCTGGGGGTATAAGCTTGGACCCATTAATTACAAATATACAAAGGTTTTGCGTTCATGACGGACCGGGAATCCGTACAACAGTATTCTTTAAAGGATGTTCTCTTCATTGTCCCTGGTGTGCAAACCCGGAAAACATAAAAAAGGAAAAGCAGTTCTATTATATGGCGGAGCGCTGCGTGGAAGCCTGCAGCCGGAGAGAGCAATGTAATGCCCGGCAAGGGGGTAAGGAGCTGGAAGCGGACCTGGAAAAGTGTCCTTATGGGGCGGTAGGAATTTTTGGACAGTATTATACGCAGGAACAGCTTTTAGCCGAAATCCTTAAGGACTCAGCTTTTTTTCAGGATGGGGGAGGGGTAACTTTTTCAGGCGGGGAATGTCTTTTGTTTTTAAAAGAATATGATAGGTTGCTTGAAAAACTAAATCAGGCAGGTGTGTCTGTATGTATTGAAACCGCGCTTTTTGTTTCTCAAGATATACTGGAATGGGCAGTTTGCCGGGCAGATTATTTCTATGTTGACATTAAATCGCTGGAACCGGAGGTTTGCCGAAAGACGCTTGGAGGAAATTTGGAAAGGTTTCTGAACAATCTGGAATATCTGTATGCAAGGGTTCCGGGAGAGAAGATTGTATACCGGGTTCCTCTGGCAGAAGGTGTAACGCTGACAGATTCAAATATTATGGAAATTGGCAGGCTGATTTGCCGCTTCCCGCCGGAACATGTTGAGATATTCGGTGTACATAATCTTGGAGAAAAGAAGTACGAACGGCTGGGAGAAAATTATAAGAGATATCAAACAATTGAAACAGAACGGTTAAATCAGGTAAAAAATTATTTTTCACAGATGGGAATAAAGTGTACAGTCAATCTGTTGTAGATATAAAGTTTACTCTATTGGAGCAGTATCGCAGAGCCTGCAATATGTGGGTGGGGACGTAAAAATGATTAAAACAGACAGAAAAATTGAAGATATTGTTGTTGATACAATTTCTCATAAGGCAAAAGGGCGGAAGCTGGTTTTGTGGGGAGGATGGGAGAAGGACAACAAATTAAGTGAATATATTCTAAAGAGTTTTGTGGATAAATTTGCCTTCTTTGTGACAGTGACAGCTTCTCTAATCAGAAAGGATATGCCTGAAATAAGGCATATATTTGAAATAAATAACAGAAGCAATGATTTCTATATTATTGTCTTTCCGCAAGAGACGGACAAGTCCCATGAGATGTTCCGGTCCTATGGTTATGGAGCAAATGATGTATTTTATATCCATCATAAGCCGGTTGTGGTAACAAAAAAGTACCAGGATGAGTGGGGCAATTGTGTTTCCAAACTTCCGGATAAGTGTCAGGTTATTATTGAGGGATATGGAAACCAGGTGGATATGGGCCGGATGGAAATCAAAAAGTCCCTGCGTATTATTTGTGGAAATAACTGTAAGATAAGCATGGAAAGTTGGGTGGTGTTTGAAGATGATTTCAAAATTATTGCTAGAGAACTGAAGGCAGGAGCGTCCTGTGCGCCGGTATTGACTATTGGAGATAACTGTAAGTTTTTGGATGGACGAATGGGATTGTTTGGCGGCAAGTTACAAATATGCGATAAATGTACATTTGGAAATAATGTCTGTATTTCAGCAGGTCATGGTATGAAAATAACAATAGGAAAAGATAGTATGTTTTCCCATGATATAAGTGTGCTTTGCGGCGATGGACATTTAATTTTTGACTGTATAACCTGGCAGTCAGTCAATTCATTGGATAAACTTCCAGCGCATAAAAAAGAAATTAAGATTGGGGAGCACGTGTGGGTTGGACTGCGGACAGTTATTTTACATGGAACAGAAATTGGGAACGGGTCAGTGATTGGCGCGGGAAGTTTGGTAAAAAAGAGTTATACCAATAACTGTATAATTGCAGGAAATCCAGCAAGGGTGATAAGAAGAAATATTGCATGGAGTCGTCAGCCGGTGGATGAAAATATTGCGCTGTGCGGGGAAGAGTATATCAATCTCAGCATGGAAGGGATTAACGGGAATGAATGTATGTGAAAAAATAAAAGGGTGCTATGGGTGCGGCGCTTGTGAAAACATTTGTCCCTTTGGTGCGGTAAGTGTGAAGGAAAATGAGATCGGCTTCCTGAAGGCGGTTATTGATAAGGGAAAATGTACAGACTGTGGGAAATGTCTGACCGTATGTCCACAGATTATAAATTCATTTGAAAATGCTGCCCGCCCGGAATGCTATGCGGCATGGGCAAAAGACGATATCAGAGATAAATGTGCGTCAGGAGGAATTTATACTGCGCTTGCCCGTGAGATGATTCAAAAGGGTGGGTGGGCTGTTGGTGTGGTCTGGAAAAAAGATTTCAGGACTGGATTTATCCTGGCGAAAACAGAAGAAGAATTAGAGCAGATAGGAGGCAGCAAATATGTTCAGGCCAGTGTGGGAAAAACTTATTTACAGATAAGGGAAAAGCTTGAAAAAGGAGAAAGTGTTTTATTTTCAGGGTGTCCCTGTCAGGTAGCAGGGCTTTTTTCTTTTCTTGGGAAGGAATACGATGGACTGCATACAATAGATTTAATCTGTCATGGGATACCTTCGCCCAAAGTATTGGTCAAATATTTACAGGATGAGTATGATTACAAAAAAATAGAAAGAATTGATTTTAGAGACAAAACTGTTTTTGGCTGGTCTTCAGAAATGAATGTTTATTTTAAAGAAGAAGCGCCGGTACGGAAAAGAACTTTTGAAGATTCTTTTTATAAAGCTTTTTTAAATAATATGTCTCTGAACAGCGTTTGTGAAGAGTGCCGGTTTTCAAAGCTGCCCAGACAAGGGGATATCAGCCTGGGGGATTTCTGGAATATAGAAAAATATGACGCAAGCTTAAATGATGGAAAAGGGACTTCTCTTGTCCTGATTAATAATGAGAAAGGGAAACAATTATTCCATGACTGCAAATTAATTATTAAAAAAGAAACAGTTCCTTTGACGTTTATCCATCAGACTTGTAACCGCACTGTATTTGAGCCTTTCAGACATCACTTTGCCAGAGACAGATTTTTCCGGGAATTTTCCAATAAAAAATTTGACACAGCTGTAAATATGTGTCTGACATTTCATTATGACATTGGTTTGGTTACTACCTGGTTTGCAAGAAACTTTGGAGCAATATTTACTGCCTATGCCCTATATAAAAAACTGGAAGAAATGGGATACAGCGTATTAATGATAAACAAGCCGAAAGAATTATGGGAAACGGACTATTTTTCACCGGGCAGAAACCGGATAGCCCTTGACTTTGGCAGAAAAAATTATAATTTAAGTAAAGAATATGGGATATACCAAACGCCGGAGCTAAATCTCTTAAACAACAGTTGTGACACTTTTATGCTGGGGTCAGACCAGCTATGGAACCCTAAGATATACGCTCATATGTATTATTTCTTTCTGGATTTTGTTACGGGAAAGCATAAAAAAATATCTTATGCCACATCTATAGGAGCGGACCATTTTGAGGGAACGGAAGATGATAAATATGTAATCTCCTATTTGCTAAGCCGGTTTGACCAGATATCGGTAAGGGAAAACGAGGCAGTCAGGGTGTGTGAAGATACATTTGATTTTCATCCGTCGCAGGTGTTGGACCCAGTGTTTTTGCCCGATGAGATGATGTTTAAGGAAATGGCGGATGGTGTGGAAAAGAACATTGCAGGAGAATTTATTTTCGCTTATATTCTTGACGGCAATATCGAAAAGAAAAATTTAATTAGTGAAGTGGCAGAAAAATATCATCTGCCAGTTTGGTGTGCCTATGATATAGAGCATCCTGAGATGTCCAGGCATTATTTACAGCTTAAAGAAGCTGATATAAAGAAACCGGAAGACTGGCTGTGGTATATAAAAAACAGCAGATACGTAATTACAGATTCTTATCACGGAGGATGCTTTTCGATTATTTTCCACAAGAAGTTTATATGTATTGCCAATGCTCTGCGGGGATTAGGGAGATTTCAGGAGCTGCTGGGAAGGCTGGGACTGGACAGGCATTTGATAACTGATTTGGAGAGCAATAGCGTTAAACGTGTAATTTCACTGATAGATGATTTTAATTATAACAAAGCAGATAAAATTTTAAAGAGAGAAAAAGAACGTTCACTTAACTGGTTAAAAAGCGCTCTGGCGTTTCCCAAAGAGAAAAAAATGGCGTCTGGGGAATATGCGATGGAAATGATATTACCCCAGATAGACAGAATGGGCAAGGAAATAAATAGTATCAGGGAAAAGATAAGCCACCTTAATGCGTATGGGGACATCTGGCAGCTTGGCTTATCAAAAGGCTGTAAAGTGCAGGATATTATTGATAAACTGCCGGATAATTCTTATTTCCAGCAGGTTCAGGGGAGCCTTGGAAGTCCGGTAGCAGATACCCCGGTACCTTTTGGTGTGCTGACCATTAAAAGAACCACTGATTATTTTGTTGAAGCCCAGTTTGTGCAGATGACATACAGTACCAAAATGCCACAGATATATATTGCAAATGTAGTTAATAAAAAAATAACAGCGTGGGAACGGTTTGTAAGTTTAAAAGAATATGATGAAAGGATAGGAAAAATAGAAAAAGAATTTGAAATAATGGCAAAAAAACTGAACGAACTGGAGAAAAAATAAATTTTCAAATGAGTAAAAAGTCCATAGAGGAGCGGAGCTTATGAAAAGTAAGAAATCAAAAAACATAAAAGGGACAGAAATTAAAATATTGGTCACTTATCACAAGAAAGACGCATTACTTAAAAATAAAGTTTTTGTGCCTGTTCACGCAGGAAGAAAAATTGCCAGGGAAAACAATAATAAGGATTTAAAATGGTTGATGGAGAATTGTATTGGGGATGATGAGGGAGATAATATTTCAGAAAAAAATCTGATATATAATGAATTAACTTCAATATACTGGGCATGGAAAAATTATGAAAAAATAGGTGAACCAGATTATATTGGCCATTTTCATTACAGGAGACATCTGTGCTTTACGGATTCTGAAATACCGGTAATTGAAATGGGGGGGGGTATTGACGAAAATTATATTGTTAATAAGCTTGGGTATGGAGAACAAAAGGTTCAAAGATTATGCAGGCAGTTTGATTTAATTGTGCCTATGCCTCAATGGAGGGTATCGGCATATGAGCATTTTGAAAGAAATTTTGATATCAAAGAATTGGGAACAGCAATTGATGTTCTCAAAGAGCGTTATCCGGAGTATTGCCAAAGCGCTAAAGCATATCTTGATGACAGCAGACTGTACTTTTGCAATATCTTTATTATGAAAAAGAAAGTTTTCTTCCAATACTGTAAATTTATTTTTGATATATTAGGTGAAGTGGAAAATCAGATTGATATGTCAGATAAGAGAATGTATATATCAGAGTGGCTTACAGGAATTTTCATAAGAAAAATGATTGATGATAATGCGAAAGTAAAATTTCTGCCAACGGTTATGGTGGAATCAAATACAGTAATTCCGATTGCGATGGCATCGGATGGAAATTATGCTATGCAGATGGGCGTTACCATTACATCGCTTCTAAGCACAGCCAAAGAATCAACATTTTACGATATTCATTGTCTTGTGACAAAAGATTTTGCAAAGGGAGATAAATTAAAAATAGAATCTCTGGGAGATGAGTTTTCTAATTTTAAGGTCACATTTCATGAAATAAATGACACTTTGCTGGAACCTGTCCAGATACATACAGCCCACATAACCAAAACTGCATTTTACAGATTATATTTGGCCGAATTGTTAAAAGATATAAATAAAATGATATATCTTGACACAGATTTGATTGTCTGCGCTGATTTATCAAATTTGTACAGATATGCACTGGATAATAACTATGTGGCAGGAGTTAAAGCGCCTGGCTATTATTACCCGGATGAGTGGAGATTCCAAAAGCTCAAAGAGCTGGATATACCTTTTATGAATCACTATATAAATTCGGGGGTTCTTTTACTGAATCTGCAAAAAATAAGAGAGGATGGGCTGACAGATAAATTTTTCCAGTTAGCAAAAAAGAACTATACAATAGAACTTTTCATAAGAAAATTAACTGGGATGAGGAAAAAATTTGTGATTTTATGTACGGAATAAAGTTTATGTTGGATATTTCAAAGCAACATGGACTCTCAAAGCTGCATTTTTACTCATACCTTAGAATCAATAACCAGCTTAGGGAGATAAGAAGCTTTATTTTAAGTAATAATTTAAGAGTGTTAACGATATTTAACCAGTTAATAGATTCTGTGGATTTTGAATTTATGAAAGGCGCCGATAATTATGATGAAAATCTGGTGTTTGCAGCAGGTAAGGAAGATTTGTTAGAGAAAGGAGCTGCAAGAGGGGAGATGGCATCTGTTTTTGGGGGTGGAAGGTCCTTTTTGGACAATTTTGTATCAGGGGAACAGGACCCGGCTGTTTTTGCTATAGAGGATGAGAAAACTTATGCTATGCAGAAACAGATTGATAATCTTAATTATATATTATCTGAAACAAGAAAATCATTTTCATATAGGTTAGGGCTGAAGCTGACATGGTTTCCCAGAAAGATTAGAGAATTTGTCAAAAAGACAGGTAGATCATTGCATTAATTATTAAAATAGTTTTTATGGATATGGCAGGTAAAGAGATGGGGCTTTGCTTATGGTGAAGGGATTTTAAGACAGTCCGGTCAAAAGTCCGGCAACGCCGCAAAGCCCCATAACCAGGATCGGGTTCCACTTAAATTTTCTGAGAATAACAAAAGCGCCTAAAAAAATGATAATACCTGTTATGTTTAATTGTTCAGGAATTGGAGCGCCATTATGGAAGGCGACCGTTTCCAAAAGAGATAGTCCTGCTGCTGCAATCAGGGCAACCACTGCAGGGCGCAGGGCTGTAAGTATACTTTGCAGGGTGGATAAATTTTTGTACTTATTGTAAATAAATGAAAGAAGAGATACAATAATGCAGGAAGGCAGAAGGCATCCAAAGGTTGCCGCAATTGCGCCAGGGATGCCTCCAATGCGGATGCCTACAAAGGTTGCCGCATTTACAGCTATGGGGCCGGGGGTCATTTCTGCAATGGTAATCAAATCTGCAAATTCGCTCATAGTCAGCCATTGATGCCCTGTTACCACTTCACTTTTTATAAGGGGCATGGCAGCATAACCGCCACCGATACTAAAAAGCCCGATTTGTAAAAAACTTAAGAACAGATGAAAATAAATCATAGTTTTATGTTCCTCTTATTTCCGCGGGCAACAGGCCAAGCGGCCGCCGCGGGGGTTTTGGTTTAAGCTTTTGATTTGTCTTTTAAAGATGTTCTCTTTATGAGTTCCGTCATGATACCGCAAAGGCCGGCAGCTAAAATTATGTAAATAACATTAATGTGAAATACAAAAGTTGCGAGAAATGCAGCCGTCATTATGACGCACAAAAAAGGCCGCTGCAGTTTTATCACATCTTTTCCCAGCTTAAAAACCACATCCAGAATGACGGCAGCAACCCCTGCCTGCATTCCCTTTAAAACCATTGCCACATAAATATTTGAAGCAAATGCTTTATAAAAACAGGAAATAACTGTCAGGATTACCATGGGAGGAAGGATGGTGCCCAAAACTCCGGCTATCATACCGGGGAATCCTGCAATACGCCAGCCAGTTAGTATGGCGGCGTTTACAGCAATGGCGCCGGGGCAGGACTGGGCAAGCGCTGTAAAATCCAACATTTCATTTTCGTCAAGCAAATGCAGTTCATCCACGAATTTTTTTTTCATTAAGGTGATGATTACAAATCCGCCGCCAAATGTAAATGTGCTAATATATAATGTGCCAAAAAAAATTTTCCGAAGCAATTTTGTTTTTGAATCGTGTTCCAAGGCTTATCAAGGCTCCTTAAGGTTAGATGTTGATTTAAGAATAGCGCTTGCATTTAAATATGTAAAATGATATAGTTTTATTTAAACCATATCATTTTTGGTATTATATGGATAGCTCATAATTAAGCAGTAAAGCCTTTGACTGGTGTAGAATTGCAGACGCTGCCTGCGACATGCGAAGGGTTTGTGCTGCGTACAAAGTCTCCGGGGTTTTGGAAAGGAGCATGGTTGTAAAGATGACAGTAAAACATATGCGTATTTTTTCAGTGGTATATCAGGAAATGAATATTACCCATGCGGCGGAGCTTTTACATATGACCCAGCCGGCGGTTTCCCGTGCGGTGCAGGAGCTTGAAAGCTATTATGGCATCCGTTTGTTTGAACGGATAAACCATAAGCTCTGCCGTACAAAAATAGGAGAAGAATTTTATGCAAGGGCTCTGCATATTACAGAGTCTTTTGACGATTTGGAAAAGAGTATTAAGGATTGGGATGAATTTGGCATTTTGCGGGTAGGGGCCAGCATTACATTGGGAAACTTTTTTCTGCCTGTTGTAGTAAAGGAATTTCAGGAAAAGCACCCGGATTTGCGTATCAAGGCTGTGATTAACAATACAGACCACATCCGGCAGGGAATTTTGGATAATACCATAGATGTAGCAGTGATTGAAGGAAATGCTTCTTCGGAGTATATTCATTCCGAGCTGCTTTCTAAAGACCATCTTAAGCTAATTCTCCCGCCAGGACATGAACTTTTAAGACAGGAAAAAATTTATCTGAAGGACCTCCTTCGCTACCCTTTACTGCTGCGGGAAAAGGGGAGCGCCGGACGGATATTTATTGACCATATTTTTTCCGCCTG
Organism: uncultured bacterium; assembly: GCA_947088515.1. Classification (GTDB taxonomy): domain Bacteria; phylum Bacillota; class Clostridia; order Lachnospirales; family Lachnospiraceae; genus Suilimivivens. Next base: position 21,420 of record CAMUHA010000011.1, on the reverse strand, counting down.
TGGGATGGAAGCAGTTCCTATATGGGAAAGTGTAAGCACAAAGGCGCTGGTTCATGGGGTTTTGGCAGGAATTGGAATTTCCATTTTGCCGGAGCAGCTGGTAAGAGATGACATTGCTTCCGGGAAAGTGGCTTCAAGGACATTGGAGGATGAAGCTTTTACCAGAAATAATTATATGATATGGCATAAACAAAAGTTCTTAACCCAATTTGCCAGAGAGTTTATCCAGCTGTGTCTTAACAGAAAAAAAGATTTTTAAAACAGGGGGATTATTATGCAGGCAGTTAGTGTGCTTATGAAACCCGCTTCCAGCATGTGCAATATGTCATGTGATTATTGTTTTTATTGTGATGAGGCGGAAAAGAGAACCAGGCGTTCTTTTGGAATGATGTCTGAACAGACCTTAAAAAATGTAATACGGAAAACGATGCTGCGCACGGAGCGGATGGCTTGTTATGCTTATCAGGGAGGCGAGCCTACCTTGCGGGGACTTGATTTTTTTGAAAAAGCAGTCGCTCTCCAAAACCAATACAATAAAAATCATATCCAGGTACAGAATGCGCTGCAGACCAATGGCTATCTGATTGATGAAGCCTGGTGTGAGTTCCTTAGGGATAATCATTTTCTGGTAGGGCTTTCCGTGGATGGAACATCCAAAATCCATAATGGATTGCGGCATGACAGAAAGGATGGGGGAGAAACTTTTGAGAAGGTTATAAATGCCGCAAGGCTGATGGACCGATATGGGGTGGATTATAATATTCTTACGGTGGTGACGCCGGAAATTGCGGAAAATATTCAAAAGGTTTATGGATTTTACAAGGAAAATGGATGGAATTACCAACAATATATTGCCTGTCTCGACCCTCTGGGGGAAGGACATGGAAAGACTCCTTATGCTCTTAAACCAGAAGTGTATGGGCAGTTTTTGGTTGATTTGTTTGAATTGTGGTTTGATGATTTGATGCATGGCAGGCAGCCTTTTATCCGTCAGTTTGAAAACTGGGCAGGGATTCTTTCAGGATATAAGGCGGAAGCTTGTGACCAGAGGGGAATATGCAGCATATATTATGTGGTCGAAGCTGATGGAAGCGTTTATCCCTGTGATTTTTATATGCTGGATGAATACTGCCTTGGGAATTTTAATGCAGACAGAGTGGATGCGATTGACAAAAAAAGGGAAGAAATCGGTTTTGTGGAACGGTCAAAAAAGCTGGTGTCTTCCTGCCGCAAGTGCAGATATTATGGCGTCTGTCATGGAGGCTGTCAGAGAAACCGGGATTTGGACCCTGTTAGTGGTTTATATGAGAATTATTTTTGTAAAGCTTATCAAATGTTTTTTGATAAGTGCTATGAAAGGTTTGTATCTGTCTGTAAAAAAGGAATCAATTAGGTAGAATTTGTAATAGGAAATACCTATAACCAGCAAAATTATTTAGATATTGTACAAATAAGAAAAGGGATGATATACTCTCACTATCGGCTTTGGTGGGTAACTGAGAATCGTTTTGCAAAGAGACATCTGGCCGGAAGAAAAGCGTATATCAGGAGGAAAAAGTTATGAAAAAGTTTACAGCAGTATTGCTTGCAGGGGTTTTGGCAGTGGGGACACTAAGCGGCTGTGCAGGCAAAGGCGGCGGGGACGACAAGGTAATAAAAGTAGCGGCGTCTGCTACGCCGCATGCGGAAATTCTTGAGAAGGCAAAGCCGGTTCTCGCAGAAAAAGGATATGATTTGCAGGTGACAGTTTTTGATGATTATGTGCAGCCAAATGAAGTGGTGGAAAGCGGCGATTTTGATGCTAATTATTTTCAGCATATTCCTTATCTTGACAGTTTCAATGCAGAGAAAGGAACACATCTGGTAAATGCCGGAGGTATCCATTATGAGCCTTTTGGTATTTATCCCGGCACAAGAAAAAGCTTAAGCGATGTGGCGGAAGGTGACAGTATTGCGGTTCCTAACGACACCACAAATGAGGCAAGGGCGCTTTTGCTTTTACAGGACAATGGGTTTATCACTTTAAAGGAGGGCGCAGGGCTTACGGCAACAGTCAATGACATTCAGGAAAATCCTTACAATCTTGAAATTGTCGAGCTGGAGGCGGCCCAGGTTCCCAGAGTTGTCAGTGAAGTGGCATTTGTTGTCTTAAACGGAAACTATGCGCTGGAAGCAGGTTACTCTGTGGGAAAAGATGCGTTGGCGTATGAGAGAGCTGATTCAGAGGCAGCAAAAACATATGTGAATGTCATTGCGGTAAAAGAAGGCAGTGAAGGCAAAGAAAAGATTAAAGCTTTGGTGGAAGCGCTTAAGTCTGATGATATAAAAAGCTACATAGAAGAAACCTACGATGGTGCGGTAATTTCTTTTGAATAATGACAGAAAATCCTATATAATAAAATGCAGCCTTGGAATTGCGGTTCCGGGGCTGTTTTTGAGAGAAAAATTGGCGGAAGCGGAACAGAAAAACAGCGAAGCCCCACGAAGCGCCCAGAGGAAAAACTGAATGCGAAGCAGGCAGTGTTTCCTCTGCGGGAAAAAGGCGCATGGAGGGGCGAAGCGGAACAGGAAAACAGCGAAGCCCCACGAAGCGGAACTGGAATAGGAGAAAAAAGTGACACTTACACAATTAAGGTATGTAATAGCGGTTGCCGACACCCATTCAATGAATGAAGCGGCGCGGACTTTGTTTATTGCCCAGCCCAGTTTATCGCAGGCTGTCAGGGAGCTGGAGGAGGAAATTGGGACTCCCCTTTTTAACAGAAGTAACCGTGGAGTCAGGATTACACCGGAGGGGGAGGAATTTCTGGGGTATGCCAGGCAGGTAGTGGAGCAGTACCGTCTTCTGGAAGACCGTTATATTGAAAAGAAAAACAGCAAGAAGCGTTTTAGCGTTTCCATGCAGCACTATACCTTTGCAGTGAAGGCATTTGTGGAGCTGGTAAAGCAGTTTGGTATGGATGAGTATGAATTTGCTGTGCATGAAACCAAGACCTACGAAGTGATTGAGGATGTTAAAAATTTCAGAAGTGAAATTGGCATTCTCTATATCAATGATTTTAACCGTGCAGTGCTCACAAAGCTTTTCCGGGAATCAGAGCTGGAATTTCATGAAATTTTAAACTGTGGCATTTATGTTTATATGTGGAAAGGTCATCCCTTGGCAGAGAGAGAAGAAATTTCCCTTAAAGAGCTGGATGAATACCCATGTCTTTCATTTGACCAGGGGGAAAATAATTCGTTTTATCTGGCGGAGGAGGTGCTTAGCACCTATGCCTATAAGCGTCTGATAAAAGCAAATGACAGGGCCACCCTGCTTAATCTTATGGTGGGGCTTGACGCCTATACTTTGTGTTCCGGCATTATCTGTGAAAGTCTCAATGGCACAGATTATTGTGCCATAAAATTAAAATCAGAGGAAATTATGACCATTGGCTATTTAAAACGTAAAGGGGCAGTGGTCAGTCCTATGGGACAAAAATATCTGGAAGAAATCAGAAAGTTCCGTGAAAGCGTTTTATAGAAAGCGGATATTGGGAGGATAAGTGAAACCAAATGCCATGTGATATTGTGGGATAGTATACAAATTATACAAAATTTAATGAAAAATTTATGTGCACAGACAGAAAGGCTGTGCTTGGAAAATTCCGTTCACAGTAGTAAAATAGAAGAGTATTTATGATTATGCACAGGAGGGTGAAACATGAAGTTACGGTTTAGGCTGCTTGTAATGGCATTATTACCAGTTATTGCTCTGGGGGTGATTACTTATTTGGGGGCATCTTCTCAAATCAGGTCAAATGTTGAGGAACAGACCTACACAGGAATGCTGGCCACAACACTGGCTGTGCGGGATGTGCTTGACTCCAGCGTGGAAGGAGAATACCATCTGGATGAAAAGGGGCAGATGTGGAAGGGAAACGTACTAAATATTTCTGAAAACCCTACTCTGGTAGACCGTATAAAAAAGGAAACAGGGTTTGATGTTACAATTTTTTACGGAAATGAACGTGTGCTCACATCTATCAAGGATGAGAGTGGCAACCGGGTGGGTGGAACCCAGTCTTTAACAGAAATAAACGACATGGTTTTGGGCAAAGGACAAAATTTTTCGGGGAATGATATAGAGATTTCAGGAACACGGTTTATGTGTTTTTATATCCCGTTGTTTCAGGATAACACCAATACGCCTATTGGTATGATATTTATGGGAAAGGACTATAATGCGCTGGGTGCAGGAGTGAAAAAGACTCAAAACTTTATGCTGGCCATGATGCTTATTGTTCTGGCGATTGTGAGCATAACCTCCGCTTTAAGCGCTAACAGGATTGCTGCGGCAATTAAGGGAGGGATTTATTATGTGGAACAGATGTGTGAGGGAAAGCTGGGAAATCAGGCTTCAGAAAAGCTGTTAAAGCGTGGGGATGAAATAGGAGATATGTGCAGAGGAATTAAGAAGCTGGATGAAAACCTGACATCAATTGTGTCGGAAATCCAACGTCAGACCAATATATTGGGAAAGACTTCCGAAACCTGCAGCAGCAATGCCCATGAAGCCTTAGAGTCAACAGAACAAATAGATGCGGCAGCCCAGGAGGTGGCATCGGCCACCACAACCCAGGCACAAGGAGCTCAGGAAGCGGAAAACAGCGTAAACCATATTGGCAGGATTATAGAGGATACCAATGAAAGAATGCGGGAATTTTCCAATACCTCTGCAAAGATGGCAGAAGCTTCCGGGAGTGTGAAAAGGACATTGGCGGAATTGAACCAGAGCATGAATCAGGTTAAATCTGCAGTGGAGCATGTACATCAAAAGACTAACGAAACCCATGTTTCAGTAGAAAAAATTGGTGAGATGACAAATGTGATTACAGCCATAGCAACCCAGACAAACCTGTTGTCCTTAAATGCAAGTATTGAAGCGGCCCGTGCAGGAGAAATGGGAAAAGGGTTTGCGGTGGTGGCTGAAGAGATACGGAAACTTGCTGAAGAGTGCAATACCTCTGCTGTAGAAATTCAGGAGGTACTTGCCCAGCTGAAAAATAATTCTGATGTATCAGTCAGTACGATGGAAGAGGTGCAGGAACACATTTTGGCCCAGGCTGACAAGTTAAACCAGACCAATCAGGCATTTTTAACCGTGGAGAACGGAATAGAGCAGTCAGTAAAAGGAATTGGTGAAATAATAAATGAAATAGATATTTTAAATAATGAAAAGAGCAATGCTGTCACAGAAGTGAAGAATGTTGCTGCCCTTGCCCAGGAAAATGCGGCAAGTATAGAGGAGACGGCTGCGGCAATTGATAATGTTTCACAATTGATATCATCCATGGCGGAAGGGATTGACGGGCTGCATAGGGTGAGCGAAGCATTGGACGAAAAAGCGGCTGTGTTCAGAATCACCCAGAATGTATAGTAAAAACCATATTACATAATTTGCCTTTTAGGAGGGCAGGGGACACAAATCGGTTCTCTGCCCTCCTAAATTGTGCGGCCCTGATTTTTTAATCATTTATATCAGATTATAAAAATATATATAACTTAGAGACTTTTGGTCAGGCGATTACAAAAGACCTGACATATGATTTGGTAAGGTGAGGAGTAAAAATGATATCTGGCTGCAGCAGTTTTACATGGGAGACAATGGACGGGAAGCATTTGCTGGGAAGGACTTATGACCAGTTTGGCAGCATGGAGGGAAACCGGATTGCTGTGGTTCCGCGGAGATATAAGATGAAGACAGAGGTTGGCGATTACAGTGACTCTGTCGTCACTGTAAAATACGCGCATCTGGGAATGGCGGTAACAGGACTGCATACCCCTGTTATTGTGGATGGCATTAATGAGAAGGGGCTTATGGGAGCGCTTCTTAATTTTCCGGAGTATGCCGTTTATGATACACAGTTAAGTAAACATAATATCAATGTACATCCAGGTTTTCTGACAGGCTATCTTCTGGGGCAGTGCGAGAATGTGGAAGAAGTGGTAAAGTATCTGTCCTTTGTGAATCTGACTGATGAAAAGATTTTTGGTGAAGCGATGAGTGTCCATTATATTTTTTGTGACTGTTCAGGTGAGTCTGTGGTAATTGAGCCGGAAGCCGGGGGAATTCACATTCACCGTGACTGCCTTGGAGTAATGACTAATAGTCCTGATTATTTGTGGCATAAGTCAAACCTTCGGAATTATATTGCCATAACCAACCTTCATACGCCGCCGAAAAAAATTATAGACATAGAATTTTCCTGCTTTGGCAAGGGAACAGGCGGTGGATTTGGATTGCCAGGAGATTATTCATCGCCTTCCCGTTTTGTGCGGGTGGCTATGATGAAGAATTTTGCTGTAAAGGGAAAAGATGAAATTGATGGAATTTCAAAAATGTTTCATAACTTTTCAGCAGTGGATATACCGGACGGGATACTAAAGGCAGACCCGGAAAAGGATAATTATGAACAGACCTTGTGTATCAGCGGTATGTGTGCGGAAAGTCTGACTTATTATTTTTCCACTGTTATAAACCGAAGGATATCGGCTTTGTGCCTTTGCCGGGAAGTAGGAAACCGGGCGCTTAAATTTTATGACCTGCCCAGGCAGCAGGATATTTGTTATCTAAACTAAAAAACGAATGTATTTAGGAAGGGAGAAATCCCTTTCTTTTTGTATGTGGACTTATACAAAACAAAAATTTACAATTTGTTGCTTTTTTTGTTAGAAAAATATGATACTCTAAATAAGAGTGTCCAAAAAACGGGCATTTTCTGTACAAATTTGATATGCCGAAAACAGATATCATGGAGGTTAGATTGAAAACAAAAATTTTAGTGATAGAAGATGACAATGCAATTTCGGAGTTGATTTGTATGAATTTGGAGGCTGCCGGATATGGCATTATGCCAATAAGGGACGGATGTGAGGTGGAGAAATTCTTAAAAAGTGAAAATGCAGGGGAAATTGCCTTAGCTCTTGTGGATGTTATGCTGCCGGGAAAAGATGGGTTTGCACTGCTGGAAGATTTGCGGAGAGCGGAAATTCCAGCGATTTACCTGACAGCCAAAAATGATGTGGAATCCAAGGTGTATGGGTTAAAGGCGGGGGCAGAGGACTATATTGTAAAGCCCTTTGAAGTGCTTGAGCTTTTGGTGCGGATGGAAAAGGTGTTAAAAAGAACCGGACGGGGAAGAGAAAAGATTGTGATACGTGATGTGGTTATTGATACAAAGGAACACAGCGTAACGAAAAGCGGCGTTAGAGTTTCTCTAAAGCCAATGGAATATGAGCTTTTGGTTGCCTTAGCTGAGAGCAAAAATGTGGCGCTTTCCAGACAGGAGCTGTTAAACCGGATATGGGGAACCGATTATATAGGTGAGACAAGGACTGTGGATGTGCATATTGGACAGCTTCGCAAAAAGCTTGATTTTTATGATGTGATACATACAATTTCCAAAACCGGATACCGACTGGAAGATTTGGAGACATTGGAAACCGGATAGTGCACAAGGGGAAAAAGATGAAGGTATGGAAAAAATTATCGTTGATGACGGTACTGGCGCTGCTTTTGGCAAGTGGGATATGGGGAGCGGTGGTAATTTACAGGTCGGCAGGATATCTTCAGGAAAAGACTATGGAAAGCAGCAGGCTGCAGCTTCGTTCAACTGCCTTTGCCCTGGGCAGGGAATTGGAAAACAGTCCCATACAGTCTTACAGTGAAGTGGCCAGAAATTCGTATATAGATTTTTTAATCAAAAAATATGGCGCAGATTCTTATATGCTTATTGAAAACGGGCAGGTAGTCTGCAACCTGACGCCTTTTGAACTGACAAATCCAGGGGATGAAAGATGGAACAGGAGAGAAGAGCACAGTATTATACAAAACATGGGAGAGCAGTATATTCTTGTTGCGGGAAAAAAGGTGCCTGCCATGGAGGGAATGGACTATCATCTGGTATTTGTGCAGGATATTTCCGGATTGTATAAAGATATAAAAAGTCAGGTGTTTTTCAGCTTTGGCATCTGGGGAGGGGCAGCGCTTTGTTCAGTACTGGTTATTTTTCTCCTGACACGAAAAATTCTTTCTCCCTTGAAAGAGCTGCAGCAGGCTGCAAAAGATATCAGTAATGGTGAATTGACACGGCGGGTGGAAAGTTATACTAAAGATGAAATCGGCCTGATGGCGGCTGCATTTAACAGTATGGCGGAGCGGATTGAAAATCAGATGATGGCTCTCTCCCAGGTATCAGAACAGCGCAGGCAGATGCTGGGAAGTCTTACCCATGAAATGAAAACGCCAATGACTTCCATTATTGGTTATTCTGAAACGCTTTTGAATGTCAATCTGAAAAAGGAGCAGCAGGAGAGGGCGCTGTGGCATATCAACAAAGAATGCAGCCGTCTGGAGCGTCTTAGCAGTAAACTAATGAGCCTTATGGGACTGTATGACAATGAGAGTATTTGTATGGAACAAACCTCTATGAAAGATTTGTTTGAGCAGACAGCCCGGTTGGAAGAACATCATTTAAAGCAGAAAAATATAAAACTGGAATATGAGTGCTCCATGCCGGAGCAGCGGATAGACAGGGATTTGTTTGAGAGTCTTTTAATTAATCTGATTGACAATGCGGCAAAGGCAAGCGGGGAGGGATGCGTTATTTCTTTAATTGGAAAGGAAAACCAGATTATAGTGCGGGATGAGGGATGTGGTATCCCGGAAGATGAAATTGCGAGAGTGATGGATGCTTTTTATATGGTAGATAAGGCACGCAGCCGGAAGGAGGGAGGCTGCGGACTGGGGCTTGCGCTTTGCAGCCGGATTGCAGCGCTTCACGGGGCGGAGCTGTTAATTGAAAGCCAGATGGGGAAGGGGACCCAGGTATCAGTTATATTTACTAAATAAAAAGTTCAGGAGGGCAGGATGAGCAGAATCAAACAGTCGGTTATATGCGTGATATTTTGTATGGCTGTAATCATGATACAAGGGTGCGGCAGCGGCATACTGACAAGAGAGGAAATTGTATCTCCAAGAAAAGAGGAAGGGGAAACAGAAGGAGATGGGAGAGATAGCATAAAGGATGGGCAGGATTTGGGAAAAGGTGGTATTTCCCTGCAGGTACAGGCGCCGGAACGCTATATCTGGGAAGGCGGCAGTGGAATTGTAAATGTAAAGGCAGACGCAGCGGTTAATATACCAGAGGCGGAAGGATTTAAAATTTATAAGGTCACTGGAAGGCGTTTTACACAGGAGGATTATGACAAGGTGAATCAGGCGCTTTTAAAAGGCGCTTCTGTGGATGAATGGGATGATGGGAAAGAAGTTGAATTGAAAGAAAAGCAACGGCAGGACATAGAGGTTAATATTTTGGCCAAAGAAAATATGCAGGAGCAGGGTAACAGCTACTGGATGGGAAGGACCATTGTGGATGGGAAGGAATACTGTGTAGAAATTGACAATAATTTAGAAGAAAACAGTAACTGGAGATGGATAAATTTTAGCATCCGGTGTCTTGATTATAATAGCGCTTTTCTGTGGGCGGAAAGCAGCGGCTGGGATATGGAAGGTATCCCAAAAGAAGCGGTCAGACAAGAAGCAGTTGATGCGGTGGTTAAAATGGGGTTTACGGAATTCGTACCAGCCGGTGAAGAATATGCCTGGTCATTTTCAGGCGGCAAAGAGAGTAAGGGGATAGACAGAGAAAATTACAGAAGCTGTTACGGTATTCATTTTATGAGGCAAATGGATGGAATACCAGTCACATATACATATAATACCGGGGAATCACTGGATGATTATGGTTCTGTGTCATGGCCTTATGAAATGCTGGATATGATTTACGACAAAGATGGACTTGTATACTTTAGCTGGTCAAATCCATACCAGGTGGAAAAGCTGTCGGATGAGCAGGTGTTTCTGATTCCTTTTTCTGATATACAAAATGTTTTTGAAGAAATGATGCTGAAAAAATACAATGATGTTTTTGCGGATATGGATGTACAGGTAGAATATCAGATTAAGGAGGTGAGGCTGGGATATATGAGAGTGATGGAAAAAGGAAATATTACAGAAGGGAAAATGATACCAGTATGGGATTTCTTTGGAAGCGAAAGGATTTATTATGCAGATTTAAAAGAGCCTTATGTGGAAGACGGGCCTTATAACAGCTATCTTACAATTAATGCAATGGACGGTACGATTATAGACAGAGGATTTGGGTATTAATAACCTGGCTAAAATATAAAAAACTCATATGGAAGAAGAATTTTGTTATCGGATTGTATATTAAAGGAGGGGAAATAAGTGGAAGAGAGAAGGGCAATATGTATTTCGGCAGCAGGCAGGATGGCTTGTGAGGAGTTGGAAATTTCCCAATGGATATGTGAGGTGATTTCTGATGCGCTGGCGGAGGATGGGATATCCTGTAAGACATTGGAGCTTAAAAAGTTTGAACTTTCACCGTGTTTGGGATGCGGCAGATGCAGTGATATCAGGCGGTGCGGCAGGGATAAGGATTTTAACCGTATTTATGAGGAAATTCTTGGGGCGGAGTATCTTTTTTTTGTTTCACCCCGCTATGCGCCTATTCCGGCAAAGCTGTGTATGTTAATGGAAAAAATGCAGCAGGCGACCTTTTTACATCTGCAAAGAGATAAGGCATACCAGTCAGAGCTGCATGGAAAACTGGCAGGAATTATTTCTTTTGGAGAAGGAGGAAGCTCTGGGGAGAGAAATCATAAACTTATGGTAAACGACACTATTGCCAGAACGCTTTTGGATATTCAGGTAAAAGTGGTTCCTTATAATTCCAAGTGGGATACTGGGATATTTTTCCAGAAGTTTGACTGGAAAAAGGGGGAAGAGGCGCTCCAAAAGTATGTGGAAGTTACTGTTCAGACATCCAAATCGCTATATGCAATTTTATAAAGCCATAAAAACAGATTATAAAGATTGCTGCGTACAACCCTCTGATTGCAATTTAAGAAAAACGGGTATACAATATAGTAGAAAAACCAAAAAGCCCATGAGTTTTATTCTTATTATGGAGGAAAAAGAAATGTTAGAATTTAAGTATGATACCCAATTGCTGATTGAGGGAGAGGATTTGGACGAAGATGTGATTTCCGATTATTTTAAAGAGAATTTTAAGGGAGATTGTCTTCTTGCGGTGGGGGATGAAGAACTGATTAAAATCCATTTTCATACAAATGAACCATGGAAAGTGTTAAAGTACTGCGCTGCGCTGGGAGAGATTTATGATATTGTAATTGAGGATATGGACAGGCAGTCAAGAGGGCTTAAAGGCTGATATAGGGGGAGAATCTTTAAGCCGTAAGAAAATCTTAATATTTTTGCAAGAAATTCATAATCTATTTTATAGGAAATATAAAAAAACTTTTGCTCCGTTTTGCTATTATCTAAATGGCAGGACGGAGTTTTTTGTATCAAAATATATTAAAAGGAAAAATTATGAGAAAACAAAATATTGCAATTTTTTTTGGAGGAAAATCTCCTGAGTATCATGTATCCCTGGAGTCAGCTTATTCTGTAATCTGCAGTTTAAACAAGGAGAAATATCACCCGGTTATGGTGGGAATTACAAAAGAAGGCGGCTGGTTTTATTATACAGGGGATGTGGAAAAAATTAAAAATGACACCTGGCAGGACAGCGGTGATTGTGTTCCGGCGGCGCTATCACCAGTAAGCGGCGAGGGAAAGCTGTTATTGTTAAAGAATGGGCATGCTGATTTTGTGCAGGTTGATGCAGCCTTTCCTGTGCTTCACGGAAGCAATGGTGAAGATGGAACAATACAGGGACTGATTGCCCTTGCAGGTATTCCGCTGGTAGGATGCGGGGTTCTTGCATCTGCTCTTTGTATGGACAAGGACCGTGCCCACAAGCTGGCAGGATTGGAAGGGGTGAGGGCGCCTAAGTCTCTTGTAATTTACAGGGCAGATGAGGAGGCAATTAAGGATTTTGCCCAAAATACAGGTTTTCCTTTATATGTAAAGCCAGTAAAGGCAGGTTCCTCCTTTGGAGTAACAAAGGTGGAGCGATGGGAGGATATGAAAAAGGCAATAGAGCTTGCTTTTTTGTATGACAATCAGGTAATTGTGGAGGAAAATATAGAAGGCTTTGAGGTAGGCTGTGCAGTTCTTGGATGGGAGGAGCTGATTACAGGAGAGGTGGATGAAATCGAACTTTCCGGCGGTTTCTTTGACTTTACGGAAAAATATACGTTAAAGACTTCCGCGATTTATGTGCCTGCAAGAATCAGCAGAGAAAAGTCGGTGGAAATTAAGGAGACGGCGAAGATAATTTACCGGGCTCTTGGGTGTTCTGGTTTTGCCAGAGTGGATATGTTTTTGACGCCGCAAGGAGAGATTGTATTTAATGAAGTCAATACTATTCCAGGATTTACGGAACACAGCCGTTATCCCAAAATGATGGAAGCGGCCGGACATTCCTTTACAGAACTTCTTGAAAAGCTGATAGCATCTGTGCTGCCTGCGCCCAAATAAGTCTGAAGGCATATTTAACCGGGTCTGGAGCGTGTTACATCCACAAAAAGAGGAGAGTAATTATGAAGACAGTTACATTGCAAAATAAGAAAATAAATTCCGGCAGTCTGATTTTGGTAAACCGCAGCCACCCTTTTGTTGGAGAGAAAGAGGAGAATCTGGCGCCTGCCTGCGGACAGGCGCCTTCTGTCCTTATCCAGTACCGGGCAGGAATTTTTCTTTCTAATCTGATGAAGCGGCTTGACGGATGGAAGCAGATTGTGCCAGTTAGCGGGTGGCGTTCAAGGGCGGAGCAGGAGGAAATCTGGAATGATTCTATTTTAAAGAACGGACAGGAATTTACGGAAAAATATGTTGCTACTCCTGGATGCAGTGAACACCAGACAGGACTTGCCATTGATTTGGGATTAAAACAGGAGGTAATTGACTTTATCTGCCCGGATTTCCCATACAGCGGTATCTGTCAGACTTTTCGGGAAATGGCGGCAGGCTATGGGTTTGTGGAGAGGTACCCAAAAGGGAAGGAAACGGTTACAGGCATTGGTCATGAGCCATGGCATTTCCGTTATGTAGGGGTTCCCCATGCAATGATTATGAAACAGGAAAATCTTGTGCTGGAGGAATATATTGCTTTTATCAGACAATATCTATATGGAAAGAAGTCATATGATTTTTACAGGGGCGGTCATAAATTTTCTGTGTCCTATCTGGAAGCTGGTAAGGGAGAAGAAACAGAGTTTTTGATGGATGATGCTTTTTCCTGTTCTGTTTCGGGAAACAATGTAGATGGTTTTGTGATAACGAAGCGGTGTAAATGCGGGAAAAGGAGGACTCGGTATGCGGGATGAAGGCAGGGCATGGATTGAGCTAGACAGGCAGGCCCTGCGCTGGAATGTAGATGCTTTAAGGAAAAGGCTCCCGGAAAACTGTCAATTAATGCCGGCTGTAAAGGCGGATGCTTATGGACATGGGGCTATGTTGATTGCAAGTGAGTTATCCAGTATGGGGGTTCAGGCATTTTGTGTTGCCTGTGCACAGGAGGGAGCAGAGCTTAGGCGGCAGGGGATTAAAGGAGAGATTCTGATTTTAGGTTATACACATCCAGATCAGTTTCCGCTGCTTAGCCGTTATCATCTGACTCAGACGGTGGTGGACTTTTCCAATGCAGAGCTTTTGGACAGCTATGGAAAAAAAAGACACAGAAAAATTCCGGTGCATGTGGGAATTGATACTGGAATGCACCGGCTTGGGGAGAGAAGTGAAAATATTGACAGAATCTGCGAAATTTGTTTTATGAAGCATCTGGAAGTAAAAGGACTTTATACCCATCTATGTGTCAGTGACACTTTGGACCGGGAAGGAAAAGAATATACGAAATTCCAGAAGGATATTTTTTGTCGGGTGGTTAGGGAAATGGAAAAGCAGGGACTGGAAGCTCCTAAAATCCATCTTCTTGCCAGCTATGGCGTATTAAACTATCCAGAATTTTCCGGAGATTATGCGCGGGTAGGGATTGCCCTTTATGGGGTGTTAAGCTCCAGAGAGGATATGGAGAACTGGAAGGGAGTATTCCGTCCGGTGTTATCTCTGAAGGCAAGGGTTGCGGCGGTAAAGGACTTGTATGCGGGAGAGTATGCGGGATATGGGATGGCCTTCCGGGCAGAGCGGAATATGAAGATTGCAGCGCTTACGATTGGCTATGCGGACGGGCTTCCACGGAGCCTTTCAGGGGGCGTGGGAGAGGTATTGATTGACGGGAAGCGGGCGCCTGTTATTGGAAGAATCTGTATGGACCAGACACTTGTGGATGTAACTGACATTCTGGATGTAAAAGCCGGGGATGTGGCGGTCCTTATTGGAAAATCAGGGGAAGAAGAAATTTCTGCCTGTGACCTTGCAGAGTGGGCAGGGACTATTTCCAATGAGATTTTAAGCAGAATGGGGGGAAGGCTTAAGAGAATGATTTTGTAAGAGCAGGGCTTTGAATTTCCAATGAATTTGCGGAAGTTACCTAGAGCAAAGTGGCAGTTTCAGTCCGCACGTGAAAGTGATTTCCTTGTATAGGGTGTTTACAAATTCCGATAAAAAATATATACTTGTAATGTAACAAATTATGTAGGACCACATGGAAATACAGAAATAATGGAGAAGTAGGAAATGAGCGGAATTGTAAAAGTACTTACGGGCATTTTTGGGGTAATTGCGGTAATTGCCTGTCTGGGAACCATAGGCATTATTGGTTATTCCACATTAAAATCAGATGATGGGGAAGATATGGAAACAGTGCAGGAAGCCTGGTACCCCACACCTGCGCCGGCGGTGCCTACCGCGGCGCCCACACAAAGCCCATCATCAGAAGAGGAAGGCGGGATGGGTATTATACCAATGCCGGTTATTAACAAGACGGCAGACCCGGACCATACCCATGATTATGAGGAAAGCATTGAAAAAAATGCTACCTGTTACAGCGCGGGAAAGATTAAATATACTTGTAAGGAATGTGGGGATATTTATTACGTGGATGTTATGTCAACAGGCCACGTGGCAGATGAATGGGAGCTTTCCAGAAAACCCACAGACGAAGCGGATGGACTGCGTGTAAAGAAGTGCATATACTGTGACGAAATTGTTGCCCAGGAAACAGTGCCTTTCGAGGATGAAAGCAATTCGGAGGAAGATAAGAAAGAACAGGCCCCTCATGTCCATCAGTATACGGCATCTGTTGACAGGGAACCTACCTGTATTCTGGCAGGGCTTAGGAAGTATACCTGTAGCTGCGGGGACTTTTATACAGAAAAAATATCAGCTCCCGGTCATATTGCCACAGACTGGACAGTGGCAGCGGCGCCAACGACTACGACTATGGGAACACAGCAGATTACCTGTACTGTCTGCGGAACCCTTTTGGATTCACGTCCTATGCCCATAGCGTCAGCAAGTCCTGGAGCAAGTGCGTCCAACAATTCAGCATCGGCAGCTCCTACGGCAACGCCCAAAAGCTCCGCAACACCGGCTAATTCATCATCACCTTCATCGGCGCCTTCGGCATCGGCAGTGCCTACTGCATCGCCTCATGCCCATGAATTTAAATCTTATGTGTTAAAAGAGGCAAATTGTCAGGAGTCAGGGATACGTTCTTTTGTGTGCAGCAGCTGTGGCAGCAGTTATGCAGAACCAATACCAGCAGATACCAACAGACATACCTACCGCTCCATGGTGATACCGCCTACAAATTCAACACAGGGATATACGATTTATACCTGTATCAGATGTAATCACAGTTATAATGATAATTATACGCCAGCGCTGGGCGGCTGACAGACAGTATTTTCAGACTAAACATGATTTAGAAAAGGAGGCATATCTAAATGCCTTCTTTTTTTATCAGGATGGTTTAGATTTATATAAGGAAACTGGTTATGACGATGGTCATAATCCTGTGCATTTCTGCATATAAAATCATAAGAGCAGGAGGGATTGATTATGTATGCAGACCAAAACACAGCGGAAGTGATTAAGCAGCTTGAAAGCAGCAGGGAGACGGGACTTTCTGTCATGACGGCTGATGCCCGGCTGGGGCAGTATGGCCCGAACCGGCTGGAGGAACAGAAGAAAAAAGGGGTGTTTACACTGTTTATGGAGCAGTTAAATGACCCCCTTATTTATATACTAATGGCGGCCATTGCCATTTCTCTTTTCCTGAAAGAGGCTGGGGATGCTGCAATTATTGCCGCAGTAATAATTTTAAATTCGGTAGTGGGAGTCATTCAGGAGGACAAGGCAAGGAAAGCAATTGAAGCTCTGCAAAAGCTTTCCAGTCCCAAAGCATTGGTGCTGCGGGAGGGAAAGCAATATGAAATACCCAGCGTGCAGCTTGTAAGGGGAGATATTGTTTTTTTGGAAGCGGGAAGGCAGGTGCCTGCCGATTTGCGGATTCTTAAAGCCGTGAACCTTAAAATTGAGGAATCTGCCCTTACCGGAGAGTCTGTGCCAGTGGATAAGACAGACAAAGAGCTGCCTGCCGGAGGAAAAAGTCTTGGCGATTTAACCAATATGGCATTTATGTCCACTACAGTAACTTATGGCAGGGGGGAAGGAATTGTCACTGCTACTGGAATGGATACGGAAATCGGTAAGATTGCCGGACTTATCGGCAGCGGTGGCAATGAAATGACACCTTTGCAAAGAAGGCTGGCGGACCTTGGCAGACTATTAAGTATCTTGGCAGTTGGCGTGTGTGTCTTTTTGTTTCTGGTGGCAGTTTTGCAAAAACGGGATGTAGGGGACATGCTCCTTACTGCTATTTCCCTTGCAGTAGCGGCAGTGCCTGAAGGACTTGCGGCAATTGTTACAATAGTCCTGGCGCTTAGCGTGTCAAGAATGGTAAAGGTAGGAACCATTGTCCGGCGTCTGCCTTCTGTGGAAACCCTTGGAGCGGTAAATACGGTTTGCTCTGATAAGACAGGCACTCTGACCAAAAACAGGATGACGGTAAAAGAGTGTTATGTGGATGGACGCATGATAAAGGAAGAAGAACTTGACAGGGAGAACAACAGCCTTTTGCTGGAGGCGTGCGCGCTTTGTAATGATGCTTCGATTAAAGATAACAGGCTGGGAGACCCAACAGAGCTTGCCCTTCTTGACATGGCGAAAGTCCACGGATTTGAAAAAGAAAGACTTATGCAAAAACTGCCCCGGATAGATGAGCGGGCTTTTGATTCAGAAAGAAAACGGATGACTACAATCCACCGGAAAGGAGCGGAAAAGATTGCCTATACTAAGGGCGCTGCGGACGAAATGATTGATTTATGTCAAAGTACATGGATTCATGGAAGGGAAATGGCTTTTTCCTCAAAAGCAAAAAAGGAAGTGAGGGAAGCGGTGGAGCAAATGGCGGACCGGGCGCTGCGGGTACTGGCGATTGCAATAAAGCGTAAAGGGGACCTTACAGATGAGAAAAACATGGTGTTTGTGGGCCTGGTTGGAATGATAGACCCACCCAGAGAAGAAGCAAGAGGAGCTGTTTGCAGCTTTAAAGGCGCTCATGTGGATACGGTGATGATTACGGGGGACCATGTGGACACAGCTTTCGCCATAGCCAGGGACCTGGGAATTGCCCAAAAAAAAGGAGAATGTATGACTGGGGCGGAGATTGATGCCTTAAGCGCCGGGGAATTTAAAGACAAGGTGGAGAATATCCATGTATTTGCCAGGGTTTCCCCGGAACATAAGGTGCGCATTGTGGAGGCCTTAAAGTCGAAAGGAAAGGTTGTTGCAATGACAGGCGATGGGGTCAACGATGCCCCCTCCTTAAAGGCGGCAGATGTGGGAATCGCCATGGGAAAAGAAGGGACAGATGTTGCCAGAGGTGCTGCAGATTTGGTGCTTACAGATGATAATTTTGCCACCATTGAAAAGGCAATGAAAGAAGGAAGGGGAATTTACGAAAATATCCGTAAAACCATATTGTTTTTGCTTTCTTCTAACTTTGGGGAGATTATTACCATGCTGGCAGCTGTTCTTGCAGGCTTTCCCACGCCGCTTAAGGCAAGCCATATTCTTTGGATTAATCTGATTACAGACTCTCTGCCTGCCTTAGCCCTTGGGATGGATAAAAACGATGGGGATGCACTGATGAAGGAGCCTCCCAGAAAAAACTCAGACAGTCTGTTTTCCCATGGAGGACTGGCCTGCACTTTGTGCTATGGCGTGGTGATTGGAAGTATCAGTCTTCTGGCTTTTCTTGCTGTGCCCTATCAGGAATTGGTAAAGGAAAATCTTCCGGCTACTATAGAAAATCTGGAAAAAATACTGCGTCTTACCCCGATTCTTAATAAAGCGCAGACTCATGCGTTTACAGTTCTTGGCATGAGTCAGCTGATTCATGCGGTAGGAATGCGGGACGTCAATAAATCTGTTTTCAGGATGAAACACCTGGAAAATATTTATATGTTGGGCGCTTTTGTGACAGGAATTGCTTTACAGATGCTGGTGACGGAAATTCCTTATTTTGTAGCTTTATTTGGAACCAGCCGTTTAAGCCTTTCGGAATGGGGCACACTGGGTCTTCTTTCCTGTATGCCGGTTCTGGTTCATGAATTGTTGGTTCTTTCAGAGGCTTTGTTGGGGAAAAATGGGGATAAGCCTCTGGATGATACTCTCTTAAAGGATGCGCAGAAAGGACATCATAAGGAGAATAGCGGCGCCCAGCCAGGTGAGGTTGTGTGAGCTTTTGCGGGAAATCATCTGTCCGGTAAAAAGTCCAAGTCTGATTGACATAAAATGGATTGCTATTGTCAGCAGCAGCAGTATAATAGGAGATAAGGATACAGTTCCGGTGCACAGGCCGGCGGAGATATTGTCAATGGAAAGGGCGGCGGAAAGAGCTGCCGCTTCTTTGCCGGACAGTACTGCCTTATCATCTTTATTCACTTTTCGGGAGATACTTCCTGTGGTCAGTCCGTTTTCTTTTTTGTGAAGCTGGGGAATGGCATCATAAAACTTATATAGGGAAAGAAGAAAAAGTACGGAAAAGGAAATGACTTTTGTCATCTTTCCGGGAATGACGCCAAGAAAAATATTGCCCGCAAATAAGGAAGCAGTCAGCATACTGCCAGAGAGCAGCGCAATAATGGACAGGGAAGAAAAAGGTACCTGTACGTTTTCCATGCCATAGGATAGTCCGGCCGTAAAAGCATCCATGGAAAGTACAATAATAAGTATGATTAAAAAATAAATAGAAAATGTCATGTCATATTGCCTTAAGTGTTTGCTATATCATATTCCAATATGTTATAATTTGCTTACAATAATTTGATACAATTTGTCGGTGCGGGCAGAGAAAGGTACATAAATGTCATGACAGATACAAAAGTATGCGCAGTTGCCGGAATGATTGGAGCGAAGGAATATTCTATCATGGAAAAATATGCAAGCCTGGGATGCCGGATCGCTTTCATGGATACCAATAAGGAGCTGGGACGGATGATCAAGGCAGAACTGGAGAGTATTTATCAGGTTGCGGTATTTTTTTTTCATGGAGATGTAGACAACGAAGAGGACAGAGATATTTTTTTTACGGCAGTTGAAGAAATGTACGGCAAGCCGGATTTTATTTTCTGTCAGAATGGCTGAAGGAGGGCAAAAGTATGAAAATGATTTTTATTGGAGCTGCTCATGAAGTAACAGGTAGCTGTCATTATTTAAATGCCTGCGGAAAACATATTCTTGTGGACTATGGAATGGAGCAGGGGGTTAACGTATTTGAGAATTGTGAACTGCCGGTGCAGGAGTCATATATAGACTATGTGCTGCTTACCCACGCCCATGTGGACCATTCAGGAATGATTCCAAGACTTGCGGCAAGGGGATTTAGGGGAAAGATTTATGCAACAGAGGCAACGGCTGATTTGTGCAGTATTATGCTTCGTGACTGCGCACATATCCAGATGCAGGAGGCAGAGTGGAAGAACCGCAAGGCAAAAAGAAGCGCGGAGATTACGCCCCATGAGCCTGTTTACACGATGGAAGATGCGGACGCTGCTATTAAAATGCTTGTTCCCTGTCCTTATGGGGAAGAAATCACCCTTTGTGAAGGAATTAAAATACGTTTTACAGATGTAGGGCACCTGCTTGGGTCTTCCAGCATTGAAGTGTGGGCCGAAGAGGAAGGAACCAGCCGGAAAATTGTCTTTTCAGGAGATATAGGAAATAAAAACCAGCCTTTAATTAAAGATCCGGGCATTACGGAAAATGCGGATTATGTGGTGATGGAATCTACTTATGGGGACCGGCTGCATCCAGGGGACCATCCGGATTATGTTAAGGAGCTGACAGGGATTTTGAAGGAAACCTTTGATAAGGGGGGGAATGTGGTTATTCCTTCATTTGCTGTGGGCAGAACCCAGGAACTGCTATATTTTCTGCGCAAGGTAAAAGTGGAAGGACTTGTGCGGGGGCATGAGGACTTTCCTGTCTATGTGGACAGCCCCCTTGCTGTGGAGGCTACCGGCATTTTCCATAAAAATGAATGGAGTTGTTTTGATGAAGAAGCAATGGAAATGGTAAAAGCAGGAATCAATCCCATTTCTTTTCCGGGACTTCGCCTTTCCATTACCAGTGAGGAATCAAAAGCAATCAACTTTGACACAACTCCTAAGGTGATTATATCTGCCTCTGGTATGTGCGAGGCCGGACGGATACGCCATCATTTAAAGCATAATCTCTGGCGGCCGGAGTGTACCATTTTGTTCGTGGGGTATCAGGCGGTGGGAACGCTGGGAAGGGTTTTGGTGGAAGGCGTTGATGAAGTAAAGCTTTTTGGTGAGTCCATTGATGTGCGGGCCCATATAAGGAAGCTAGTGGGACTTTCAGGCCATGCGGATAAAAACGGATTGATTGAGTGGGTGGAAGGATTTAAGGAAAAGCCGAGGAAGGTTTTTGTAGTTCATGGGGAAGATGGTGTCTGTAAATCCTTTGTAGAGTGCTTGAATGCGGAACATGGAATCAAGGCATATGCGCCATATAGCGGAACGGAATTTAATTTGCTCACCAACAGGTTGGAATATGAGGCAGAACCGATTCCGGTTAAGAAGAAAACAAGAACTGTATCTGATGTATTTACACGCCTGCTTTCGGCTGGACAGAGGCTTCTTGCCATTATCCATAAAAATGAAGGCAGCGCCAATAAAGACCTGGCGAAGTTTGCCGACCAGGTGAAAGCCCTTTGTGACAAGTGGGATGTGTAAGAGAGCGGAACAATAAAATCAGCGACCGCCCCAGAAGTGCAAAGAGGAATTACAGAGCATGTGAAATGGGCTGGAATTCCTCTTGTGTAAGTGCACTGAAGGGAAGGGAGCGGAACAATAAAATCAGCGACCGCCCCAGAAGTGCAAAGAGGAATTACAGAG
>CAMUHA010000010.1 GCA_947088515.1 uncultured bacterium | reverse complement strand
TACTGGGAATCTTTTTAGACAATGCGATTGAAGCCACATTGGAGACAGAACAGCCCAAAATAGGCTTAAATATTATTCAAAATGAAGCCGGTGTGTCAATCATCATAAGTAATTGTTTTCGGGATAACGGCGTGGCGCTGCATAAATTAAGGCAAAAAGGCTTTAGTACAAAGACCGGACATCAGGGAATTGGACTTTCCAATGTTCAGAAAATCATCAGTTCTTATGACAATGTGCTGCTGGAAACAACAATGCAATGCGGATGCTTCACGCAGCATATGGAACTTACTGCATGAGAGGAGTGACATAATATGCTAAACATCTTTGTGTGCGAAGATAATGCCGTGCAGCGGCGGACTATCGTGCAAATCATTCAAAATACCATACTGATAGAAGAGCTGGATATGCAGCTTTTTTTTGATGCCGGAGATCCTTATGCGCTGCTGGAAAAAGTGAAGACCAGTCAGAACACAGGCATTTATTTCCTTGATATCGACTTAAACAGCAGCATGAATGGAATGAAACTGGCACAACAAATCAGATTGTTTGACCCCCGCGGTTTCATCATATTCATAACCTCACATTCTGAACTAAGCTACATGACCTTTCAGTACCGGGTGGAGGCAATGGACTTTGTATTAAAAGACAACCCTGCCGAAGTAAAAGTGAAAATCAGAGAATGCTTGTTAAATGCAATGGAACGCTATACGCTCCAAACCAACAAGACACATAAGGTTTATACTATTGAAGCCGGCGGACGGAAAATAAGCGTGGATTATGATGATATTATTTTTTTTGAAACATCCAGCAATATTCATAAAGTTATTCTCCACGCGAAAGACCGTCAGATTGAATTTTCCAGCGCCCTGAAAGACCTGACATGCGCATTAGACGATAACTTTGTCCGGTGCCACCGGTCATTTCTGGTAAATAAAAATAATATAAAAGAGGTAGACCTCAAAAACCGAATCATCTATTTTACCAACGGCGAAACCTGCCTGATGTCCACCCGCATGATGAAAGGACTCTAATGGTAATTTTGTACAAAATGAAACACATTACATGCGTCAATGGCATGTTTTGTGTCTTTCTTTCCAATGTAATATGCTATAAATAAAATTTCTATACATTCCATCACACATGGAATCGCGTCTTTTTCTTTTTCAGAAAGCGGCATAATGCTTTCATATCCTTCAATAACGGACTTTACGTTTAAAGTCCATTCGTTTTCCGTTATAACAGCATCTGTTTCTTCTGCAAGTAATCCTGTCAGGAAATAGCAAATATCAAATATTCGAATATTTCTCTGGCTTAGGTCAAAATCAATATACCCTGACAAACTACCTTCAAAAAACAAAAAATTCCCAAAATGTACATCCCTGTGTATCAATTGCTTTGGCAGGCAGTCATACACATTTTCTAACACTCTCACAGTCTTTGAGTATTCTTCTTCACCTATTATCCGCCACCCGTCATTTTCTAAATTATTTCGTATCCATCCTTTCATCTCTTCTAAGAGACTGTTATCCCAAAATTCAATTTCTTTTTCACATTTAAGGAATGCCCTATGCAGCTGTGCAATTGCACAGCCCATTTTCCAGGCCATTGTTTTATCTTTTATATTGGAAATATTACTTCCCTGCAGCTTCTTTGACAAAAGGAAAAATACATCATTACATTCTGCATATTTTTCTCCTGTTTTGGTTGGAACAATCTCCGCAACCGGAATATTACATTCCAATAATATTGTCATTATTTTTATGTTCCTTTCCAGAGCGTTTTTGTTGTCGTATACTTTTATTACATAGGAATGATTAACTTCCCACGCTGAAGGGTATATTTGCAATAATTGCCTGTTCCCAATTTCCCATAAGGGCAAAATCTGTTCTATTATCTCTTTCATTTTCTGGCGCCTCACCTTCTCTTTTGAAATAATTCTTCTGATACTTGATTTGGACAAGTGATATATATTCCCAAGTTGTCCCTTTGTTCTTCCTTCAAGATACTTCAAATATATATTCTGGTTGCGTTTGTCCAACTCAATCTTATAGTCAGTCTGCTGCTTTACCTTACAATATTTTTCTTTTGGTATATATAAATAGCCACCCTGATAATATTCCTGGACCATGGAAAGCAATTCCTTTGGCAAAATATCATTGGCATTTGCATATTTCATAGACCTTCCTCCACAGACATATTTCTTTTATTATATCAGAATATATCTGCCAGCCTGTGATTATATTCATTTCTGTATCAAATATAGTCACCGCTTGATTTTTCATTTGCAAGACAGAGGCAAAAACGGAAGAAACCAATACACAGCCAATGGATTGTGCTGATTTTTCTCACTAATTCACTGGCTGTGTATTGGTTTCCATTATTATTTTTTTACTACAGGTATCCACACTTCATATTTCGCATTCTGGGGGTCAGGATTTATATAAACCTCAACATCAGGCGCGCTGCCATATTCATATCCGGAAGTCGGCAGCCATTCCGTCACAATACGCCTCTCCAATTCCTGGATAGACTGGTTTTCGCCCTCCCCGGAAAAAATTGCCCAGGTAGCTGCCGGCACAATGTATTCCTCAAAGTCCTCCTTTGCCTGCAAAGAAGATACAGCAATATAGTATCTCCATGATTCCATATCATTGCAGACGCTGATGCCAAGCGCCCCCATAGGCGGCGTGTCCATCATACTGACAAGCTTCTGCAGTGTGCCATTCGCAGACACTTCCTGCCACTTAGAAGGTATGACTGCAAAATTCTTCTCAATATCCTTATGCAGCGGTACAGATGTGCCTACGATACGGAAAGAGTCTTTTGTCTCAATTCTGTAATTCATTTCTTCTACTCCTTTCACTGTAATTTTAAATAGGACAGGAGGAAATGACTTTACGGATACTCCCTCATTTTTTACAATAGACGGGGCAATTCCATGAACGGACTGAAACGCCCTGTTAAATGCGGTGGGAGAACTATATCCGTATTTTCCGGCAACATCAATAATTTTCATGTTTTTGCTCTGTAAATCTACAGCGGCAAGCGACATTTTTCTCCTTCGTATATACTCTGATAAGGGAACTCCCGCCATATAGGCGAACATTCTCTGGAAATGATAAGAAGAACAGCAGGCTATTTTCCCAAGTTGTCCATAATCAATTTCCTCTGTTAAATGCTCTTCAATATAACCAATTGCCTCATTTAATCTTTCAATCCACTCCATAACAAAAATCCTCCTGACAGTTTTCAGTATATATTATGGTTCCCCCTTTTTCCTCTCTATTTCTGCACCAAAAAGAGAGGGTACAATTTATCCGGGCAATTTCGTCACTTTAAGCCTGCTAAAATCTCCTGATTTCCCCCAGCATCTTTGCATATAAAATTGTTTTTGCCGCATTCTCCACCGCATCCATCAGGGCAAACGCATCCACCAGATTTTTCCCACAACAGATTACCCCATGGTTTTGTAAAAAAATCACATTGCAGTCCCCACATTTTTCCACTTCCGCCACCAGGAAGGAGCTTCCTGCCGGGGCATAGCCTGCCACGCATACCTTTCCAAGAAGGGAAGGCACCTCCACAAGACAATCCGACGGCAGCGTCATACCGCAGACCGCAAAGGCAGTTGCCGCCGCCGGGTGGGTATGCACAATAGCTCCCACCTCCGGCCGCCGCTCATAAAGGCTTGCGTGCAGCCCAGCTTCTTTTGTGGATTTAAGACTCCCCTCCCGGACTCTTCCGTCAAAGCCCTGCTGCAAAATCATCTCCGGCTCCAGAAAAGCTTTGCAGATACCAGAAGGGGTAATCAGCATTTCTCCCTCCCCGGTCCGCACACTGATGTTTTCATCTTTGCCGCTTACCAGATTTTTTTCAAAAAGCATGGTGCAAATTTTACAGATTTCCTTCCTTACGCCCCAAAGCCTCTCCTGCTCCATCTCTCATTCTCCCTTAAAGAACTTTTCTTCCAGCATAGCGCAGATGGTATGGTAAACCGGAAGATGATATTCCTGTATAGCCGCTGTATCCTGCCCTGGCACAACGATACATACATCGCACAGCGCCTTCAGGCTGCCTCCGTCTCTTCCTGTAAGGCCAATCACCTTCATTTCCTTAGCCTTTGCCACCTTCACCGCATTTAGTATATTTCTGGAATTGCCTGAAGTTGTTAGCGCCAAAAGCACATCTCCCTTCTTTCCATATCCGTAAACCTGCTGGGCAAACACCATCTCCGGATTCACATCATTTAAAAATGCAGTGGCAAGCGCAGGATGCCCGGTAAGCGCAATTGCAGGAAGCGCGCCCTGAAGATAATCCCCCAGCTCTCCCATTATCTCTTTCTCTTTTCCAGTTAAAGGGCGGAGTTTATAAAAGCCCTTCATCAGCTCCCCCACAATATGTTCTGAATCTGCAGCGCTTCCGCCGTTTCCGCAGACCAGAAGCTTTCCCTCCTGTTCATAAGCTCTGCAAAGAATATTGTAAGCATTATTCACATCCCCGCTTACCGCTTCTAATGCCGGATATCTTTCTGTCATTTTCTCTAAATAATCAATCATACCATTTTCCTCTAAGTGCATCTGCTGCCTTTAGCAAAAATTTCTCACTTCCAAAACTGCCTGATTTCAATACCAGATTTAATATTCCCAAACTGCTCTTTCCTGTCATCACAGGCACACCTGTCTCGATTTCTCTTCCAATCTCCATACGGTAAACTCCAAGCTCAAAAGATACAGCCGCAGAAGTGTCACCTCCCGCAACTACCAGATTACGGATTCCTGTTCTTTCAAGCGTCCCGTGTATCACCCGGCACAGGCTCCGGGAAATCAGCTTTCCCATCTCCGCTCTGGTTAGCCCCATTTTCCCGGCTATCACTTTAATCTCTTCCATCCGCTCTGTCTCCTGCCAGGTATGCAGCAAGGCTTGGCCATGATGGTCAAAAGTTTCTGCCAATGATTCAATCAGTCTTTGTTCTTCCTGCAAGCGTGTATTTTCCTCAAAAACGGCCCTTCCATCAAGTATAAATGATTTCCATCCCTTCTTTTCCAGATATCTTATCTGGGAGCGGCTTTGTCCGGTAAGACTTCCCGCTGCCACAAGCGTCTTTTCCAGGCAGAGTTTTCCATAAAATTCCGGCAGCGCTTCCCCAATCGCAGAGCTTCCGCACAGCATCCGCTCTCCAGAGACGGCCTTTGCCACTAATCTTAAGTCCTCCTGTCCCCGGATGTCAAATACGATATAGGCGCACTCCTTTTTTAGCTGTTCCTTTTTACAAAGAACATGGGAAAGCCCCAAATCCAAATCCCGGAAGGTAACTATTCCCACCTTTTTTCCGCTCTGCTGATGGAGAATATCTGGCAAAAATGAGGTTGTCATTGGATGAATGGGGTCGTTTCGAAACTGGGAGTTCTCCAGCTTTTCCCCATACACATAATGGATTCCCTCCAGGGTAGTCCTGCCGTTTTTGGGAAATCCCAGAATCACCATGGCACACTTTTCGCCAAGCGCTTCCTGCATACTGTCAAACTCGGCTCCGATATTTCCACGGAACACAGAACAGGTCTTTTTAAAATACCGGTCACAAGGCAGACGCTTTAAAATTTCCACAGCTCTTTGTACCTTTCCGGCCGCCTCTTTTGGCTCATCAAAACGGCTGTCCGTATCAATAATTATTACATCAAGTCCCTGCGCTTCCGCCTCCATGTCCCGTCCTTCAATCAGGTTTAAGGGAAACACCGCACTGCGAAACCCGCCGTTTCCAAAAGCGCTTCCTATATCATTTGCTCCTGTCACATCATCCGCAACAACTCCAACCCTGATTCCCATCACAGCTTCCCCGCACTTTTTACAAAATTAACAATTTTATCTTCCACTACTGCCTGTACAGCCTCCCCAGCCTTTGTAAGCTCTGCCGGGTCCATCTGCCAGATTTCACTGTTTAACTTTCTCTCACAATGCAGCGATTTAAGAAACGCCTGTTCCAAATCTGTGGCAATATTAATCTTGCTCACACCTCCGCCGTTTATAGTAATCGCCTTCTGGACTGTTTCCGCTAAAAGCCCGCTGCCTCCATGCAGTACAAGAGGAATTGTCACCTGCTCCCTGATTCGTGCAAGTCTGTCAAGGTCGATTTTCGGATTCTTCACCGGATAAACCCCATGGGCAGTCCCAATAGAAACCGCAAGCGTATCCACTCCGGTTCTCTCCACAAATTCCTTTGCCTCTTCCGGGACAGTGTACAGGCTTTCGTCATTATCTGTCTCTATTTTGTCTGTAGCCCCAATTTTTCCCAGCTCTGCTTCTACCTCAACATTTCTCTCATGGGCATACAGCGCCGTTTCCTTTGTAAGCGCCACATTTTCTTCGAAGCTTTTCTGTGAAGCATCAATCATGACACTGTTAAATCCTGCATCAATGGCTCCCTTTATGATTTCCAAATCCCTTGTATGGTCAAGATGCAAAGCCACTTTTCCTTCATATTGTCCATAAATTTCAAAAAAACGGTCTGCAAATTCCTTAGCCGTTACCTGAAACCAGTTAAATTCATTGGCCGATATCTGGACAATCACTGGTGACTTTCTCTTACTTGCCGCCCGCAGCACATATTCAATTAAAAAAGTATTTCTTGCAGAAAAGGCTCCCACGCCGTAGCCGCCCCTTTCTGCATCCTTAAGCATATCAGTTATCTTGACTAGTTCCATTCTTTGTTCTCCTATTTTAAGTTCCGCTCCCGCCCCCTCAAGCTCCTCGACCTGCAGAGTAATTTAATTCCGCTTTGCGTCCTTAAATTCTCTGGGCGCTTGCGGAGGCTTCCGCTGTTTTTAAGTTCCGCTCCCGCCCCCTCAAGCTCCTCGACCTGCAGAGTAATTTAATTCCGCTTTGCGTCCTTAAATTCTCTGGGCGCTTGCGGGGGCTTCCGCTGTTTTTAAGTTCCGCTCCCGCCCCCTCAAGCTCCCGCCGTTTAACTTTGTAAAATCTTCCCCAATGCCTTTACGCCGCTTTCCGGGCTTGTGAGAAACCTGCTTCTTTCCTCTTTGTCAAGTCCCGTAACTGCCCGTGCCATGGATGCCTGGGCTAGTACCACTATCTCATTTTTCTCGCTAAGCATACGAAGCCGCTCCCCTACTATGCGGTCGTATTCCTCCCCTTTTCCGCAGGAAAGAAGGGCGCCAGCGCCTTCTATTACCTCTGTATTAATCTGAACCTCTCTCCCCATCTGCCGGGCCTTACGCTCAATCAATTCTGTGGTAGGCCCAAGGGTTGAGTGCAGCGTTGCCGCCACGCCAATCCTTGTGTACTGCACCGCCTGTTCTGCCATTGGCTCATCAATCCGCAGAACGGGAATGGTTAACAGCCCGCCGCCCTCTTCCAAAATACCTCCAATTGAGGAACAGGCACAGAAAACACAATCTGCCTTCATCGTCTGGGCAAGAACAAGCAGCGTGTTTAAACGGTATTTCACGCCCTCTGTTATTTTCCCGGCCTGATTGATTTCCGGAAGCATACTGTCATCCAGAAGATTTGCTATTTCCACATTTTCACAATGCTTTTCTGTCAGTTCTTTTATCACCGGAATTGTTACTGGTGTGGTGTGAATCACTGCCGCTTTTCTTTTCATAATTTCTAATCCGCCTTTCCACAGGTGACGCCTGTGATACTTCCAAACTTACCGTCATGCCGGCGCCGCCGGCAAACAATGTGTGAAGCTTTCACACTTCCCACCACATCAGCCCTGCATACTCTCTTCCAATAGATTGGTTTCTGTTACCCTGCCGTCTTTTGCAATCCGCAGAGTCTTAATCTCAAAAGGTGTAAAGTTTAATGCAATCTCTTCCTCTCTTCCATGAAGATGCAGCTTCGTCCTGCAGGCACAGCCTGCGGTTTCCACCATCCGAAGCGCCAGAGCGCCGCTCATATCCTCTGTCTCTTTCATCGCTGTAAGCAGCACATTGGAATCTTCCACTCTAAGGAGAGAGCCTTTCATGGGCAGTTCTCCCTTATGATACGTTTCAAATAATGATACCGGCTTTTCATTCATCCCTCTGCTATAGCGCACAGTATCCGCCCATTCCCAGCTTCCGTCATGGGGATACAGGCCATAGGTAAAAGTCTGGACTCCCTGGTCAATATAAACGTATTCCAGCTCCTCCTTCGGTTCATAGGGTTCATGGTGGGCATAGATGGGACTGCGCAGAACCGTAATGGCTGCCTCTTTTCCACTAATACTTGCGCTTGTCTTTCCATCATTTAAAATGGAAAGGCCATTGATATTGGTATCCAGTCCGGGATTTGCTCCTTCCACATCCACAAAACTCTGCATTGGATATTCTTCCCCGTCTGGTTCCCTTTTTACCACGCCATAGGGAATCTCCCAGCTGCCCTTTAAATAGCTCATTTTCATCGGAAAAAGAAGCTTTAGCATGGACAATTTCTCATGCCAGTCCACTTTTGTCTTTACACTGATAAAATCAAGCGCACGGTAAATGGCAAAATCCTGTACCAGACGGGATTTTCCATAAACGCTAATCACCCGGATCACACGCTTTACAGGCCCCTTTTCCACACAGCGGATGCTCTGTAAACGGAACTGTCCTTTCTTTTTGTCAAAAATCCGAATGCCGTGGGCCCAGGTATCGCCATGGTCTTCTATCACCACCGGCACTGCGCCAGGTCCCTCAAAATACTCTGTATCATCATTTTTCTTTTTCAGGGAACGGATGTATCCCGTCTCTTCGTCAAATGTAATGGAGAACCATTCATTTTCCCCAAAGGTATCTGTTCCCTCCACCTCCGGGAACACTTCCCTCTCTCTTCCCCTGACAAGCCGGTAGGTACGCCATCCAAGGGAAGGCAGACTGGCAATAAAGACCATTCGGCAGCGGCCGTTACAGGACGCCTCTGACTGCACAAGCTGGATAGGAACCTGTCTGTCTTCCTCATCCACAAGCGCCATATCCTCTTTTAAAGAAGGGGACTCTACCTCCACCTCAAACTTTCCCTCAAAGGCATTGGGATTAAAAACCACCAAAGGCCGCATCCCCTCTTCCATGGGAATGTCAATATGCCAGGAAATGGCCTGAATCGCCCCATTCATCTCTTTTGCTCCAATGGAAAGGGCCTCTCCATAGGACTCCCAGGCATCCTCATAGGCAGATGCAAGACTGGTGCCTGCCAGAATATCATGGAACTGATTAAAAAGAACACGCTTCCAGGCCCTTGCATACTCCGAAACAGGGTAACGTCTGCCTGCAAAATGTCCAGCCATCACAGCAAACTTTTCCGCCATAATCAGACGGTTTTCCGCCTTACGGTTCCATTTCTTTACACCAGAGTGGACACTGTAACAGCCACTGGCATGATGGAGCAAATCCCCGCTCACTACAGGAAGCGCTTCTCCCCGCTCTCTTACCTTGTCAAAATACGCATCCGGTGTGGAAAGAATCAGTTTGGGAAGGTCTTCTCTTCCTTCCAGCCCATGAATGCTGTCAATATTGGCTTTAGTGGGACCGCCTCCATGATTTCCCACACCATAAAAGCACATGGCAATGCCGTCCTTGCTCTTAATTTCCCCGCTGCACCGACAGATATGGCGGAGAATTTCTTCCGGCCAGGTGCAATATTCAAATGGAATCCTAAATGAAAGCGCTTCACTTCCGTCCGGCGACCGCCACCAGAAGGTTTCCTGCTCCAGCCCCTTTTCATGCCTGCCCGGACGCATAAAAACATAATTGTCCATGCCAAGTTTTTTTAACAGCTGGGGCAGCATCCCGTTATGTCCAAAGCTGTCCACATTGTAGCCGGTATGGGCTATAACCCCAAACTTTTCCTTAAAATAACGCTGGGCATACAGTCCCTGTCTGACAAAAGACTCCCCGCAAGGCACATTACAGTCCGGCTGGACCCAAAAACCCCCTACAATCACCCAGCGTCCTTCTTTAACCCGCTGTCTGATTTCCTCAAACATCAGAGGTTCGTTTTCCTCCACCCACTCATAATAAGCGGCGGAGCTTCCTGTAAAAAAGAAATCCTCATATTCCTTCATCCGGTCCAGCGCCGAACGGAAAGTAGCCTTTACCTCCTGATAGCCTTCCTGCCACTGCCACAGCCACACCGGGTCCAGATGGGCGTTTCCAATCATATACATGGTCTTATCCTTTTCCATACACTCCTCCTTACATTCTTATTCCATTTCCCATTCCAGAAGGCCAACTTCCATCCCATAGTCCTTCTCTTTATCAAGCTTTATAGTCTTAATCTCATAGTGTCCCATAGAAACCGGATATTTTTTATCCCCTGCTGTGAGAATGCAGGTTCTGTCTCTTCCCTCCGTCTCCAAAAGACGAACCACAAATGAGTCGTCATCCTCACATTTCTTTACCAATACAAGCTCCACCCCTGGAAGGTCCACAGAAAAGAAACTTTTCCGCACTTCCTTCACCTTCCCCGGATGGACACTGTCAGCCAGATAAAGACAGACGCCGCTGCATTTCTTTGCCATGCGGTATGCTTCCCCTTCCTCCAGCCTGCTTCCATGAGGCCGGAGCAGAAGCCGGAAATCCTGCTCTCCCTGGTCGGTATAGCGATAGGTTTCTATTTCATTATGCCAGTCCGGGCTGTTTCCCTGTGCGTAGATAGCGCTTCGCGAAAGAGTAATCTGCAGGAAGCCTTCCTCCATGTTAAAGGCATATTTCCCGTTATTTGCCACACACAGCCCTGCTCCCTTACTATCCCTTACATCCACAAAACGCTGCATATAGTACTCTGCATGGTCATCTGCCCCAATGTGCCTTCTCACCACGCCATAGGCTGTCTCCGCCTCTGTTTCCGTACAGTTTTCCCCTACCGGGTAAGCTTCCTTAAACAGGGTCCATGTATGATTCACCGTAAAATGATTGTCTACCCAAAGCTCCTTATCTCCATCTCCCAGACAGTAAAGCTGCTCAAGCTTTGTCCCGCCGCAGCTTCTGCGCACCCGGATTACCTCTCTTAGAGGACCGCTTTCCACCTTTTCTATGGAGTCAAGCCTAAATTCCTGTTCTGTTTTCTCATAGCGTCTGCCCTGAAGTCCGCCCCAGGCGTCTCTCTCATCGGTGTAAATCAGCATTTTTTCTCTGCCCAAAAGAGCTTCCTTTAAGGCATTATAACCGCTTTCCTTTTCCACCAGCGCTTTTAGGCTTCCCGTTTCCCCATCAAACTCTGCCCGGATAAACTCATTTTCCAAAAGAAATGCTTCCTTTTTTTCAATCTCCATATTAAGGTTAAATCCAAGCTTTGCTTCCTTTTTCTCCACCCGGTATAAGGCATAGCCAAAGGAAGGAACCTGTGCCTTAAATACAAATCTCCTCCGGCCTCCAAGGGTAGTATGGCGCACCTTTGCGTCTGTATGAATTCTCTGGTAGGGAATTTCCTCCCCCTCTGGAGAAAGAATCCGCAGCGGAGCCTGGCAGAACCATTCCAGCTCCGCCTCTATAAGACCACAATAATCCCTTCCGCCAGGATTAAACAAAATCAACGGAAATCCTTCTCCCTGTGTGTCAATCTGATTGGCAATATTTTGAAGCGCAATAGCCTGGATTTCTCCTGATACGGCACATACGCCTCCCAACTGCATCATAGCTTCATCTCTTGCGGAGCGTATAATGGTTCCGCCCATTGTATCATGAAACTGGTTAAATAAAAGCGTCTTCCAAAGCCGTTCCATTTTTCCGGTCTGTTCCATCCATACGCCATTAAGATGCGCCGCCATGGACATCAGATTGTCCGCATTAAGAAGCCGCTCTTCCGCCATTCTGTTTTTCAGTTTAAATGCAGAATCAATGGAGTAGCACCCCTCATTCACCTTTTCAAAAGGCCCGGAAAGCGCCGGAAGCTCCCACTTGTCAGTCTCCCTAAAAAAGTCCTCATAATGGGCAAATACAAGCTCCACATTCTCAAAGCTCTCCTGTTCCTTCAATTTTCTGATGCTCTGGATGTTTTCAATGGTCGGACCTCCGCCGTGGTTTCCCACTCCATAGCAGCAGACCATCTTATCATATTGCCCGGTTCTATCTAATGTCACCTGTATGTTTTTGACTGTAGGCTCATGAAACCAGGTTGTGTACTCTGCCGGAAGACTGATGGCCTCTACCCTGCTTCCATCATCGCTTTCCCATAAGAAAACAGGTGCTTCCAGACGGGGACGCATAAAAATGTATTCTTTCATTCCACTCTTTTTTAAAATCTGGGGCAAAACAGGATTGTGTCCAAAACTGTCCACGTTTGAGCCTGCCTTTGCCATCTTTCCAAACCTGCTTTTTAAGTACCGCTGTCCATACAGCCCCTGACGCACAAAAGCTTCTCCGCAGGGCAGCTGACAATCCGGCTCAATAAACCAGCCTCCGGTAAGTTCCCAGCGTCCCTCCAGAACCCGTTTTTTAATCTCTTCAAACATATCAGGCAAAATACCCTCTATCCACTCAAAAAATACCGTTGAGGTACTGGTGAACTTAAAATCCCCAAACTCCTGCATTCTGCTAAGCGCGGAAGCATAGGTTGCCTTTACCTCCTGCATCCCTTCCTCCCAGCTCCAGAACCATACCGGGTCAATATGTGAATTTCCAATCATGTAAAGTTTTTTCATTTCCATCCCTGCTCCCATTTTGTATCTGTAAAAGCGCCATCTGTGCGGAAAAGGCAATGGCGCCGCATGCGCTCCTGGCCAGTTTGCAAAGCTCCCTTTGTCCTCTCACATCCTTCTTAACCGCCAGCGCCCTGCTTAGAATCAGCTTTAACGTCAGAAGACGCTGTTCCATCAGTTCATCCCCCGCTCCCTCTCCCGCCTGGTCTATTTCCTTAAAATCCAAAAGCCATCCCAGCCACTTTATCCATATCGGGTTCTTCCCATAAACCGATGCTTTGGCAAAGCTTTCTATATAATGGTAAATACCGCTTCTGATATCCTTATAGTCTCTTTTATCTGCCTGTAAAAGAAAAAGCGCCCTCTCAAACACCGGCTCCGCAAAAGGACTGCCGCTTCTTCCAAGCAAATTCATTCCATAAACCACTTCCGGCATCACGCCATGGTCCGGCAGGAGCTGTGCGCACATAATTGAAGCTTTTCTTTTGGGAAGTAAATGACCCGAAAGACGCCACAATAGATAATCCCCATACTCCTTGGCAAAGGCATCCTCCCCATGCCACAAAAGGCAGCCTGTTAAAAGAATCCTAAGCGGAATTTTATCCGCTCCTTCCGCCTCAAGTTCTTCCTTCTTCCAGTCATAAGGCTGTGTATCCCGCCATATCCTTTCCTTTAAAAGACCGCAGACCTCCTTTTCATCTGCCAGCATCACTGTCAGCATCTCCGGCTGCCCCTCCTCCACATAGGTAAAAGGAACATCCACCCAATGGGTACGGGAAGTCTCTCCAAGCTTTTCCACTGCCTCAATTAAAAAACCAGGCTTTTTTTGCCCTGCATAGCTTCCCTCCGGCAAAAAGAGCGTATCTCCGGTAAGCTCCCTCACAAAAGACCTGCGTCTTTTGCTTTCCATCTCTTCCGGTTTTATCTTTTCTTTATGGCATAAAGCAAGCAGTCCTCCCAGCACAGCCCCCTGGTGCATCAAATCCGGCTGCATCCGTATACTGGGAAATACATTGTGGGTGGCTCCAATGGCCTTCCCCGCTACATAAAGCCCCTGAATCTGTTTTCCATCCTCCCTGCAGGGCAGAAGCGCCGACAGGGGAATTTGAATCTTTGCCTGCGGCGGCAGGACGCCGCAATAAACAATGTCCGCATCCAGCTTTCCCTTGGGGTCATAATTGGAATAACAGGTATAAAGCCCGTCCTCCCAGGTCCGGAAAGACATTAAATCCTTTAAATTCACCACTGTCTTTGCCAAAAGATGTCTGCTCTCCCGCATACTTACGTATCTGCCATGGTCAAAAAGCTTATCTCCCAGCCTTCGGGCCTTAATAATAAACCGGGTCATATCCAGCGGGTCCGCCGATACCACCATAGTTGAAAAATTATTTTTATATCCCCGCACATCTACATATTGCGCAAGAGACGCCCAGTAAGTTATGCAGTCTCCTTTAGAGCCATACACCGTTTTTCCACCGCTAAAGACCGCAATATCGCCGTCCCCTGTGGCATCTACCACAAAATCTCCCAGATAAGCCGTAATGCCATTTTTTCCTGCGGCCACCACACCTTTGGTTCTTGCAGGCGCCTCTCCCTCCTGCTCGCACACCGCCCCAAAGCATAGCTGGCCATAATGGATTTCCACTCCCGCTTTCAGGCAAAGCTTTTGCAGCACATAGGCACGCAAGGATGGATGAAAATCGTCCTGACTGCTCCAGATTCCTTCCCGCCTGTCCACAAAAAGACGCTTCATCAGCTTATCCGTTTCCCTGTCAATTTCCTCCACATCCTTAAAACGATTTCCAAACCAGTAGGTACTGACTCCTCCTGCCGTTGCCGTACCGCCCAAAACATACTGCGGCTCTAAAAGCGCCGTTTTCATTCCGCCTCTTGCCGCATAAAGGGCTGCCATGGCTCCGGCAGTTCCACCGCCTGCCACAACCACATCATACCGCTTTGTGTTTCCCATTACAGAGGTTTTCTTAACTCCCCTGCCCTTTTCCCCAAGCAGTGGATATTTCCCCAACTTCAGAAATTCGTTTCCTGTAAAAAAAGAAATCTCCTCCAGATGCCCGCTTTCCCCGCTTTTATCCTTATCCTCCATACAAAAATCCGGCAAAGCATCTGGATTCATCCCGGCGCCTGACGCATATATTCCGCAAAGAGGCGCATACACAGGGTCGGAATGATTTTCCAAACACGCTTTTGGGGCAAACCGCCCCAGAATCAGTCCATCCTTTTTCTTTTTCTCCTCCAGAAAAGCATCCATGGCCGCTGCCTGCATTTTCCCCAGAAAAGCTGCATCATCTATCCCTCCGGCGGGAAGTTCCCCGCCCTTAAAGGTTTCAGAAACCTTTAAGGTCTCAAACTCCCCGCCGCCTTCCCTGTGCGTCAAAACTTTATAAGATACGGTTTTCCGGCCTTCAGACAGGGCAGGTGCGGACTCTTTTAAAAGCCCGCCGCAAAGAACCGCAAACACGCCTCCCTTTGCCCCAAACCGTACACACAGCCTCTCCTCATCTAAATGGCAGCAGTCCAGCAGATAAACCCCATATAGCAGTTGGATTCCCTTTTGAAGACAGAAATCCTCCCCATACTTTTTCCCCTCATCCGGCAAAAGCATTTTTCCACTTCTGGTTCTCTCTGGAAAAAAGTCACACATTTCCGGCGAAAGCGCAAAACTGAATGTATCTCCCACCTCCGGAAAGAGATAGGACTCCGGCAGGGCAAGAAGCGTTTTCTTTCCCTCTATGGCATATTTTCCCGCCTCAAGCACATTGCCTAAACTCCCCCCTATAATCACCAAATCCACCTTTGCCAGTACCGGAATTCCCTGCCAGGCGTATGGCATCCCTTCATATACAGTTATCCTGCCATTTTCCCTTAGTTTTTCCATTTTAAGCTCCCGCTGCAGTATTAGTACACAAAATCCTTATCCAAATCCAGTTTTGTTTCCCATCCAGCCTGGTCAATGTACCGGATTATAAAACTTTTATCCTTAAGGTTCACATCCAGTTCCGCTTTATTCCCATTATCCTTCCACTCAATGGAAAGCATATGGTCCGGCGTGTCCAAAACCTGCATCTGCCCGTCAAAAACCGGATATTCGTTTCGAAACTGCATCAGACGGCAAAGTCGTTGTACCACTGGTTTTTTCACACACTCTGCAATCTCTTCCACTGTATAATTATGCCTGCTGATATTCCGGTCATAGTGGGTCCTCTCCATCAGCTCATAATCGTTAGGTCCTGCTAAAAGTCCCATATAGTAAACCTGGGGCACGCCAGGCGTAAAAAACTGGATGGCCCGTGAGATAAGATAACTTTCATCATCCTCCCCCACTGCTGAATAATAGGAACAGTTAATCTGATATACTTCCTTCTTTCCCTCACAGCTTCCCCTGTAGTCCCATTTAAAATTTGCCCCGAATTTTTCTGTCTGTTCAATTACCCTGTTTAATTCATCTTCTGATAAAAGGCCCACCACATCCACCGTCCCAAGCCCATCGTGGGTATCCAGTGTTGTATGCTGGTCCCTTGGACAGATAGACAGCCAGTGCTTGATTCTTTGGGCGCTCTTACTGTACAGAGTATGGAGCGCCATCACTGGCAGCACAAAGTCATAAACCGCATATCCATGAGATGCAATTTTAAGCTGCACCGTGTAATGGTCATGAATTTCGGGCAGCATGGGAACCTTTTTCTCATCCAGAACGGCCTGCACTCTATCCATCATATCCCACATCTCCGGTTCCAGAAAAAAACAGGAAGTGTTTTCTTTTTTGGTGGCAAAGGCAAAAGCATCCAGACGGATCATGGACGCTCCCTGTTCCATCAGAAAACGCAGCCTCTCCTCTACAAACCGCCAGGCTACATCCGAAAAGAGATTCAAATCCATCTGCTCATCGTCAAAGGTACACCATATCTTTTCCGATGTGCCGTCTGCAAAGGTGATTTTCTCACAGGGCGCTTTAGGTTTTCTCTTATTAAGCATATCCACCTGCTCCTGTGTCGGTTCCCCGCCCTTCCAGAATTTCTGGAAACGCAAAAACATGTCCGCATATTCCGACTGGTCGTGTTTTTCCACAAAGTCAAGAAATTCCGGACTCCTGCGGGAGAGATGGTTAATCATAAAATCAAACATCAGCTCATAATCGGATGCAAGAGCCCGGATATCCTCCCAGCTGCCAAAGGCCGGGTCTACCTGCCGGTAGTCTATAGGCGCAAATCCCCGGTCCCCTGACGAGGGATAAAATGGCAGAATATGAATGCCGTTTATCTCCCGATGAAACCAGGTGTCTATGACCTTTTTAACCTCACTTAAATTTTTTCCGAAGCTGTCCGCATAGGTAATCAGCATAATTTTATTTTTCATTGGATTCCTCGCTTTGTTTCAATTTAATCAATAATGATACTCTTCAAAAAAAGTCTTAAACCAGGGATTATAATAATTGGCAAAGGCCATTTGCGCCTCCTTAAGCCTTCTGTCTGCATCCGCAATCAGCTGCGCATTTACATGGCCAAAAGTGTAAAAGTCAAAGTGCATAGAAGTAAGCTTGTCAAGACTTTCCCTCCAGAGCGCTTCATCAGAGCCAATCTTATGGCTGTAGCCGCCCCAAATAGCATCTCCGGCAATCAGCAGACGATATCCGCCTGCTTCTATGGCAAAACTCACGCTTCCCATGGTATGTCCTGGCGTATAAACTGCCTGGGTGGTAAATCCATCTCCCTGCCAGATATTGCCCTCATTTATTTTTCCATCCACTTTGCAGGGCACAGACTTTGTGCCATACAGCAAAGCTGCGGAAGTCATCTGGGAATCCCCCTCTTCCACCTGTGGAATATCCCTCTCATGCAAAAACAGCTGACAGCCGTACTCTTGCCTCCACAGATGGGCAGCTCCCACATGGTCATAATGCCCGTGGGTGCCAAGAATAAATTTAATTTGCGCCGGGTCCGCACCTGCCTTTTTGATATTCTCCTTAATCTGTCCAAAGCCTTCCGGTGTGCCACAATCAATGAGAAACCAGCCTCCCATACCCTTTAACAGATACGCTGTGGCGTCAAAGCCATGACTTAAGCCGGGACCTGCCACCTGAAAAATATTATGCAGTAATTTCAAAATAAGCCTCCATTCCGGCGCCGCATCTCCCTTTGCAGGCGCCCACATCTCCTGTATCCACACAGCGGTACAAATCCTCGTATGCCTTTATGCCCACAGAAACCGCCGCATAATCCCCAATCATCTCTCCCAGGCTTGCAGGCACAACCCGGCAAGCCTTTCTTGATGCCGCCAAAGCTTCTTTCTCCAAAACCTCATACATCTTCCTATCCAGTGCATCCTTCTGCCTTCCGTAAATACTTCCTATCACAATCACTTCCGGGTTTAAAATATCAATCAAAAGGGCCAGCCCTCTTCCCAGGTAACTGCCTACTGTGCTGAAAATTTCTCTTGCCAGGTCATCTCCCTTATCCAGCGCCTGGGCTATGGATTTACTGGTAATATGGTCCAGGAAGGTTTCGTCCGGGCAGAACAGGGGCGGTTTTCCCGCAAGAATTGCCTCTTTGGCCCTCATTTTTCCCAGATTGGCAATTCCTCCTCCACTGCAGAATCCTTCAAACGAACCATATTTTCCATAGCCATAAGGTCC
The DNA here is from genome assembly GCA_947088515.1 of uncultured bacterium. Classification (GTDB taxonomy): domain Bacteria; phylum Bacillota; class Clostridia; order Lachnospirales; family Lachnospiraceae; genus Suilimivivens. The sequence continues at coordinate 16,864 of CAMUHA010000010.1, read as the reverse complement.
GTCATCCTCCAGTCTCACATGCCCCACTTCTCCTGCCATTCCGGTAGAACCGCTATATAATTCATTGTTTAAAATCAGTCCGGCTCCCATTCCTGTGCCGAAGGTAAGAAAAATCATATTTCTGCTGCCTTTTCCCGCTCCCATTCTCCACTCTGCCAATGCACAGGCATCTGCATCATTTTGAATCATCACAGGCACCCCAAAGACCTTTTTTAAAGGAGTGAACACATCTGCATGGTCCCATTTTTGCAGATTGGGCGGAGATAAAATCAAGCCTCTTCTTGCATCCAACGGGCCTCCGCAGGAGATGCCAATGGCCATAAGCTTCCACTTTTCATGTTTATCCAGTATTTCCCGGATGGCTGTGATAAATTTCTGCATGGCTGTGTCAAAACATTCCACTTCTGTCTCCATCTGTATTTTATCAAGAATTACTATCTTTTCCTCACCAATTCCGGCAAAGGATATCGCACATTTTGTGCCGCCAATGTCAATTCCCGCAACTACTTTCATAGATATACCCCCAGTCACAATTTAATGCCGATAGCGATAGAAAATCCAAATTTCCCTCCGCCCTGACTTTCCGCACTTCTCCTGGCAGAAGAGTAAAGTAATTGTCCTCAAATAAAACCCTCTCCCCTTCTTCCTTGGACAGGAAAAGGAACAGCGCCGCCATGCCGCCGCAATTTTCCACTTCCACTGCTCCATCTGTAAGCTGTACATCCAGCACAGGCTTATCCATCCCAAAAACCTCAGAAAAGTCTTTTTCTTTGGTAAAAAGATATTCATTCTCTGAAAGGACCAGACCATCCTCCTGCTTTTTAAGGCGCAGCCTTAAAAGAAAAAGTCCTGATTCCTCTTTTCCTGCCTCCCAGCAGATGGCTCCTATATGTACTGCCTTTTGTGAAATTCCTTCCGCTGTCATTGTCTCTTCCCACAAAACCCTGCCTACCATATTATACAGCCGGACATCCACATGATATCTTTCGTCTTTACAGAGTGCATCATCTGGAAGATTCCGGGCTGCGTAAATATCTGCAGTAAGCTTCCCATCGGTCAAAGCCGCCCCTTCAAAGGCTGCACTTACAAGCCAGGAGGCGTATGCTCTTTTTGCCCCATAATAGGCAGGTTTGGGACTTCCGTAATAATCCACCACAGAAGTACAAAAGAGATTGGGAAATGGCTCGTTTAACTGCCAGGGAAAGATTCCGCTGCAAGAAAAGGCCCGGCGCCTGTCGGCTTCCATAGCATATTTAAGCCCTTCATACTGAAGATACTGGCTGGCTTTTCTTATCTGCTCCACATCTTTTAGCCCGCCGCCAAAGCTTTCCTGCACCAAAGGTTCATTATTCCACCAGGCTCCCCGGTGGAAATAAACAGGATTGTCCTTGCTTGCAGGTAAGAAATGTTCTGGCAGCGTAGTCTTTCGCAGGGCCATATAATTTGTCATCCCCTCCACGCCAAACTCAGAATGCAGGCGGCACCGCCCTGCATTATAAAGCTTATAGTGCTGGTTTAGCCCCTGATGCTCCCAGGGTCCGTGCACATCAAAGAGTTCCTCTGGATGCTCCTTAAGGTTTTCCATGGAATTTAAGAAAACGCCGCCTGATGGAGACGTTGGAAGCCATCTGCGTCCCTGGTCCCATTTTTCCACCGCCCCCTGCAGCATTTTAAGCAGAGGATGCGCATCTGTAAGCGGCGTTCCGTCTGACTCCTGCAGTTCATTTCCGCCGCACCAGAGCGCAAGGGCCGTATGGTTTCTCTTTTTCTTAATAATAATCTCTGCCTGCCGCCCCATCATCTTCAGATATTCATCCTCTTGAGACGGCCTGTTTTCAATGCCGGAGCTGGATAAAATAAACTCCTGCCATACCAAAATTCCTTCCTGTGCGCATTTTTGATAAAAAGAGTCCCTTTCAATCAGTCCGCCGCCCCATACCCGGAGCATATTTACGCCGGCTTTCCTGGCCAGATAAATGAGATAATCTGTTCTTTCCCTGGTGATGGCTCCATAAAGCATATCTGCAGGAACCCAGTTGTATCCGTTAATAAATACAGTCCGTCCATTTAACTTAAACAGAAATCTCCCCCGCTCATCAGGCGTATTTTCATTTTGCTCAAACCGGATTTCCCGGATTCCATACATCTGTCTATAAGAATCTGAAAGTTTTCCTTCCCTATTATATAGAAAGATTTCCAAAGGATATTCGTAAGGCTCCCCCTGTCCATTACACCACCAAAGCCTTGGCTCTTTTATCTGGAAAACTGCCTTAAACACATTGCCTTCTTCCCTGCAGGTAACGCTTGCATCCCCAAAGCTTACCTGCATCCTGCATTCCCCACCGTTTACCGCCCACACAGTGACCGTCACCTCTGCCTGCCCGTCTTCCTTAAGGCTGCTCTTTATCTGGACATCCCGGATTTGCTCCCTTCCTGTAACTTTCAGATAAACATCCTGCCAGATTCCCTGATGAACCAGACGGGGACAAAAATCCCACCAGTAAGTCATCCTGGACTTATGGGTACGCACAAGACTGGTTTTCCCTACCTGGGGCTGTTCCTGGGGCGCAGGTTCAATCACCACCGCAAGAAGATTTTTTTCCCCGTATTTAATTTTATCCTCCACCGATACTTCAAAAGGCACAAACATCCCTTCCTGATGCCCCAGGGATATTCCATTCAGAAAAATTTCGGACTGATAATCAATCCCTTCAAAGCAAAGCGTAACCTTCTCTCCCTGAAATTCTTTTGGAGGAATAAATTCTTTTTTGTAAACCCAGGTTCTCGCAGATACCCACTCGGCCAGTTTGGAATTACACTCAAAATAAGGGTCAGGAATCAGCCCGTTTTCCCTAAGGTCATGGGCTATGGCGCCAGGCGCCTTTGCCGGATACCACCAGCGCGCATCCCCTCCTTTTGGCATCACGCTGTTCCTCCAGACCCAGTCCAGCCCTACAAATTCCTTCATCAGCCAGTCACTGCCATTTAAACTCCACTTTCCTGGTTTCATACACTCCACTCCCCTGCAAATTGTGCTGCCCCGGCCGCAGCTTCTTCACTAAATCCGCTTAAATACAAAGGCAGGCAAAATTGTTTTTCTATTTCCTGCCGCAGCAGTTCATTTTTCCGGATTCCATTTCCGCTGGCTATGATTTTCTTCCGCCCGCTTCGCAACGCTTCCGGGAATTTCATATACATCCCATATAGCTCTGCCGCCATCCCCGCCACATAAGCGCGCACCAGGTCACCGGGATGAAAGTTGTCCTCTGTAAGATTGGTTATGCAGCCTGCTTTTAAATCTGTTCCCTTCCCGGCGCCCTGTGCAATACCACCCCCTCTAAAACCATACAGAGAAGGATTCACCTGCAGATTTGTCTCTTCCTTCTGCTGCCCCAAAAGCCGGGCCATCTCATACCCATCCGGCTTTTTTCCCAAAAAGCCTTTATCCATAAACAAGTTTCCAATCTCTTCCAGAAAAACAGCCAGCCTTTCATAAACCTTTCCTCCGTTTAAGGAAGCCTGCACATACAAATTTCCACTCCCCACAAAAGGACGGATTTCACCTGCCAAAGCAGAAAGCTCACTTTTATCAAACAAAGAAACCTGGGAACCGGTTCCCACATTGACGCACACTGCATCCTCCGACCTGCCTGCCGCCCCGAAAAAGCTGGCCTGATTGTCACCTACCGCCCAAAAGATGGGAATGCCTTTATATCTGCCTGCCGCTCTTTTGCTTCCCTTTTCCTGCCTTTTTAAGACCGATGGGTAAAAAGATGTGGCTACACCTGCCTTTTTCAGACCAGGCAGGTCAAAGGATTCCTTGCGGGCACAATATCCTCCAAAGCTGGCCGCCATGGTTGCATCCACCACAGGCTCTTTCTGTCCGCAAAGACACATGGCAAGATAATCGCCAATGTCTGTCAGGAATTTTCCCTTATCAGGAATGGCATTTTTAAGTCCCAGCGCAAAATGTGTAACCGTACCATAACCGGAAAACATAGGATATCCTGTGCTCTCTGAAAGAAAATCCGCACAGCGCTTTCCCTGATTGGATATTTCCCCACAGGTATCTTTCCACGTGTAAAAATCAGATACCGCCCTTCCTGCACCGTCCACATATAAAATACCGTGCATCTGTGACGATATCCCAATCCCGGATACCTCCTTGCACTCCCTTAAAAGCTGGTCCAGCATTTTCTGTGCTGTGCGCACAATCTGGTCCGCCTCCTGCCGGAAGCTCCCCGGCAGGAAATGATTTGACGCACACAGACTGTTAACAATCTCTTTCTTATCACAGTCATACAACACCAGACAAATAGATGTGGTGCCAATATCAATGCCTATCGTTTTCATGGATTTTCCTCAAAAAGCGCCTCCAGCAAAACATCTCCTAACCCGGAGCTTTCCACTGGAACCGTACAAAAATATGCCTTTTGTCCGGCTCCCTGGCAGGATTTTGCAGTAAAAGAAACTTCCCTGCCATCCACAAGCGTCCTTGACGGCCTTTGGGCGCTGATAAAACCAACCCTGCCATTATCGCTTAAGCCAAGGAGGTGTCTGTATGGCAGTTCTCTCCTAAATAAAATGCTTCCCGTACAAATCAGTTTTTCCAAAATTCCCACAGGCACAAAGTCCCCTGCAGGTAAAAGCAGAAACAGACAAGCGTCATTTTTCCCAAGTTCAAACGAAAATTCCTCTTCCCTGGAGAGAAAGAAGGCTTCTTCTTTTCTCTGGTCATATACAATCCATTCCCGGCCCTTTGTCATAGGAAGGTCTGAAAGCTTAATACTTCCCCAACTGGTATCCTTATCTCCCATGGAGAAGGCTGCCACCACACAGGCCTCTTTGTAATGGTTAAAGAGTTTTAAAATCCGCCCGCTCTTTGCCGCATTCTCAAACAGACAGTCCAACGTAGGCATCCCCACACCGTCACAGCGTATCACTGTGCCATCCTTCCGAATCAGAGGCCAAATCAAATCAGGGTCTGTTTTTCCCACAGGGTCACTGGTATATACCGGACCTCCGCTCACTGCCCGAAGCACTGTGTTCTGACGCTTCTCCACATGGCTGCTCCAGAACATATCCCAGTCTCCCCAGAAAAACTGCCCCTGCAGCAGAGAATTGTAACCATTTTGCAGGGCATGTTCCCTAAATCCATGGGGCGCTTCCGGCACAAAATCGTCACTGCTCCTTGCAACCGCGCTGCTTGGACGGTTCCACATGTCCTCCGGAGCCATTCCCATACAGTTGATAATATTATTATCAAAATGCAGCGCCGCTGAAGCATTCAGTCCCTCCTGAATGGCTGCCGAGGCTTTTCCATACTCCTTTAAACCTTTATAAAAAAGACTGATAGCGCTTTGTCCGTCCACCTTTACAAAGTCAATGCCACATATGTTTTTCAGATACTTATGCCAGATACTATAAAACCGGAAGGCTTCTTTGCCATCCGCTGCCGGAATTTTCCTTCCGTCCGGCAGCTCACAGCTCCCTTCCCGGAGAAGCTTTTCCGCTTCTGAACCTGCTTTTAGCCCATTCCAGTATCCCATCACTGCATGCCAGACTCCTACTTTCCCAATCCCATATTCTTCCTTCATCCGGCGCACGCATTCCGACAGCCCTTCCGGGAACTTATCCGGCGCAGCATCCAGACCTTTAAGCTCCTGTGTCTCATAGTCCGCATCCAGCCAGCCATCATCAATCAAAGCCCACCCAACTGGCGCTTTCTTTTCCTTCAGCTCTTCCAGCTTATCATAAATTCCCTGTGCGGAAACCTTTTGGTAAAAGGCATCCCAGCTGCACCATCCCAGCTTTTCAAACATGGCAGGATAGCGCCGGTTCTCCCGCAGCATAGAAGTTCTCCCCATAAGCGTCAGGGCATATCTTACCGCCTCATAGCAGCATTTATAAGGGTCATCTCCTTTAGCGCATACCAGTGTGATATCCTCTACTTCTTTTTTGTTGCCGCAGTTGGAGGATACCGTAACCAAAATTCCTTCTTTGGCGCCTTCCATATCGGTCCGGCACTGCCTGCCGCATACAGCTAAAAGGACAAGATATCCGCTTCCTCCCTTCATCAAAAGCAGCTGGGTTCTTGCTGGAATCTGCTGTGTCTCTTCGGGAAACGCCGGACGCTGCCACCAGTCCTTGTGCTGGTATATGGCAAGAAACTTTTCCGCCTTCTGCACACCCACCAGATAATGAACCCCCATTTTGCCATCCAGATAAGTCTGGGGGCCAAAAAGCGGCTGCCTTGGCTCCACTTTCCCTTTTATGCCTATTGCCTTGAGATTTCCCTGTTCCTTTATGACAAGCTGACAGGTCAGGGACACACGCTCCTCTCCACTTCCAATGGAATCAGTAATATTATCAGGAAATTCTAAATAAATCTCTTCTTTACACATTTTTCACAAACACCTCGTTTACCGTTTCACTAAAAAAATGATCCGCCACAATCTCACCTGCGCCAATCACACCTGCATTTTCTCCCAGACTGGATATCTCAAGGGCATTTTCCTTAGCCCCCTTTACTTTATGGGAATCCGCCACATCCTTCACAATATCAAAGTATCTGGGATAACGTTGAATCAGAATACCTCCCAGAATAATCTTCTGGGGGTCTAATATATTAATGAGATTGGCCACTGCAATCCCCACATAAAAAGCTGACTGGTTCAGAATGGAAATGGTAAGAAGGTCTTTTTTTCCTGCCATTTCAAACACATCCTCAATCACAAGCTTCTCTCTTTTTTTATAAAGCGGATGATTCCGCTCTGTTTCCAGCTGTCTGCGCAGCTCCTTCAAAATCGCAATGCCTGAGCTTAACGCCTCCAGACATCCCCTGTTGCCGCAGTTGCATAAGGGACCGTTAACATCCAGAATAATATGTCCAAATTCCCCCGCAATACTGTTTGCGCCTATATTCATTCTTCCATCTATAATTAAACCTGACCCAATTCCCATATCCACATCAATATAAGTTAGGTCGTAGGTATCTTTTGCATTTCCATACCAGTATTCCCCAAACGCAATTACATTCGTATCCTTCTGCATAAATACCGGAAATCCTGTCTTTTCCTGCAGGATTTCTTTCAAAGGAATGTAACGCAGCATGGGAATGTTGGGCGGTGTTAAGACAATATCCGCCTTTGTATCCAATGGTCCGGGGACGCCCACCCCGATACCCAGAATTTTCTCCCTTTCAATTCCGGCCTGGGCCGCTACTTCCTGTACGCCTCCCGCCAGCATATCAATAAAAGTATACTGACTGCCCATGTCATCTTCCATGCCATAACGCTTAAGCTGCAGGATATCTCCCCGCAGATTCATCAGCGCCACACTGGTGACAAACTTGTTAATATGTATCCCAATGGTATAACGGTAAGCTTCATTGACAGCATAGGAGACAGCCTTTCTTCCCACTCCTATTCCTTCCATCTCATCGCACCGTATCAGATTAAGGTCCTCCAATTCCTCCAGAATTTTCTTAATCGCCATAAACGTCAGACCTGACGCAGACGAAAGCCCTGCCTTGGTTGCCGTCTTGTTTTTCCGGATATAATTTAAAACAGACCTCCGGTTGTAATTCTTTAGCTGAACCTGTTTATTTTTTTCTCTCATCCGCCCTGCTCCTTTTCTTTAGCGGCAGAGAAAGCAGTCTCTGCCGCTTTTCCAGAATGGGACCGTCTGCCGCAGCCGGCACACTGTCCCATTCTTGTATAAAGCTAAGGTCAGTTTTCAGAATCCTTATGACTGTATCCTTAATCCATTACTACTTCCGGGTACTGGTCACGCAGTTCCTTCTTAAAGTTTTCAATGATCGTATCATTGTCCTGACCCTCTTTGATTCCGTTAGTCGCTGACTTCTGGAAAAGGTTCTGGACAGAACGTGTATACTTGTCCGGTGTAATACCTACAACTTTATCACAGATTACACTGTATGTTGCAAGAAGATTCTGTCCGCCGAAATCCTCTGATGAAAATCCTTCCGCCAAAGCATCGCAGACACTCTTGCTTGCAGGCACCTGATTGTGTCTTTCCATGTTAATCTTCTGGAAATCGTCTGAAGCAATAAAGGTTAAAAACTGTGCTGCCAAGTCCTTCTTTTCAGAGTTATTGTAAACACATGTGCCTGTCACGCCTTCATAAGAAGCGTTGAAAGGAGAAGCTACACCTACATTCCCCTTATTTGCATCCCAGTCGGTAAAGAAATCCCAGGAAGGCATTACCCTAAAGAGGAGCTTGCCTTCATTCCATGCTGCCGCCCACTCAGAACCCCAGCTTCCCAGCTCTGCATTTGCCTTGGAGTCATAGATTTTGCGCATGTTGTCAATCAGACCCATCCATTCATCGGTAATCTCTAACTTGCCGTCCCTTACAAGAGGAGTAAAGGAAAAGGCATCCACTTTCACCATCTCTGCAATGTTTGGCCAGAGAGAAACTTCTCCGTTTGACTTTTCATAAATCTCTTCGCCCTTTGCAATAATTGCATCCCAGTCGGTAAGCATTGCGGAAATTTCGTCAGGGTCACTGGTTCCAAGCCACTGTTCGCAGGCATCTCTTAAATACCAGAATGCCACAGGTGAGGACTGGAAGGAAAGGCACTTAAAGTTCCCCTTGGAATCCTTCATTCCTGCGCGCTGGAACTCATAATAATCCTTTGTCAGTTCGTCAATGTTCATATACGAAAGGTCTGCAATCAGATCACTGTCCAGAAACTCATACATATAGTTTTCTTCCAGGTCAAACAAATCCGGTACGCCGTCCTGACTCTGAAGAGCCGTCAGAATTTTCGTCTTATACTCGTCGCCGCCAAATACCTGTAAATCAATTGTAACATTTGGATAGACTTCGTTAAAGGCTTTTACAAGGTTATTTGCATTATCTGTGTAAGTCCAGTATACAAACTCTCCTGTCACAGAAGCAGGGTCTGCCTTTTCTTCTTCCTGATTGTCCGCCTCTGCTTCCTTGGCGCCTTCTGCATCTTCCTTTGCAGTTGTATCTGCAGGCTCTGCTGCCTGTTCTGTCTTTGGAGCCTCCTCCTCTTTTGGGGTGCTTCCGCAGCCACTAAGGATACCAGCTACCATTGCCGTACTCAAAAGCACTGCCAATAACTTCTTTTTCATTCTCTCATCCTCCTAATTTTTGAATTAATCTATCTTAACCAGCTTTGCTGGCAAGAAACACATTTTACCCCTTTACCGCTGCTCCAATTGCAATCTTTTCCATAATTACTTTGGAAGCAAAAGCATATACAATCACCATGGGAATAATGGAAACCAGCATTCCAACATACTGTGCGCCGTAATCCGAATGTGTGGAATCACGCACTGTAGCTATCATCAGCGGAAGCGTAAATTTCTTCTGGTCGTTTAATACAATAAGCGGTGTCAGATAACTGTTCCAGTTTCCAATAAAGGTCATAACTCCCTGTGTTACCAGCGCCGGTATCACCAGCGGAATTGTAATCCGGTGAAAAATTTTAAGCTCCGTGCAGCCATCCATAACCGCCGCCTCAATCAGTTCATTAGGCAACGCCCCATCTATAAACTGTTTATAGAAAAATACCGCAAAGCAGTTGGATATTGTGGGAACTATCAGCGTGAAATAATTGTTTAAAAGCTTCATTGCCTGGATTTCTTTATAAAAGCCGATAATCCCAAGCTGTCCCGGCAGCATCATTGCCACCAGCACCACAGAAAAGAGAAACTTCTTTCCTTTAAATTCAAACTTGGAGAAAGCATAGGCTGCCATCATGGTAAAATAGTTCTGTACCACAGTCACCACCACTGCCAGCATAAGGCTGTTAAGGATACCTCTTGTTAAATCAATATTCTGGGTCAGGCGTTCAAAGTTATCCTTAAACTTGTTGCCAGGCAGAACATTAATCTTCGCCACAATATTATAATTGTCATGGGTGGAAGAAATTATCATTACAAAAAAAGGATAAAATGCAACTACCGCCACTGAAAAAGCAAACAGATATATAGCTGCATGGCACAGTGTTCTTTTCATCTTCTCATTCATTTTGCCTTCCTCCCCTCCTTTTTCTTTCCATATTCGTCCTTTTTCTCTCCTGTTACCCCCAGGGAAATCAGACTGAAAAATGCAATTATTACAAAAATACCATATGCCACTGCCGCGCCATAGCCAAACTGGAAACGGTCAAAAGCAGAATCATACATATACTTCACCATGGTTGTGGTCGCATTTCCGGGAACGGAAGTAAAGACCAGTTTGGATTCATCAAACATCTGCAGGCCTCCGATGATAGATGTCACCATGACATAAATCAAAATCGGTCTCATCAGCGGAATAGTGATTTTCGTAATTCTCTGCCATGCGTTGGCGCCGTCCACCTCCGCCGCTTCCATAACCTCCTCTGAAATGGAATTGATTCCGGCTGTAAAATAAATGATATTATAACCAAAGTTTTTCCAACAGATTGCTATGGCAATAACCAGCCTTGCCAACATCTGATTATTCTGGAAATCCACCGCCTCAAGCCCCAGCATACTGATTACATTGTTGATCGCGCCGCCTGGATAGGAGAATAACGCCCCAAACAAAAGGCCAATAGTAACCGGCGTAACCAGATTGGGAAAGTAATAAATATTGCGGAGCAGAAATTTCCCTCTAAACCACCTGTTGCTCAAAATCAGTGATAAAACAAAAGCAATGGTCAGCTGCGGGATAATGGACATAATCCATATAAGCAGCGTGTTGCCGATAGACTGGAAAAAATATCCGGATTCCAGCATCCTCTTGTAGTTATTTAGCCCGATATACGTAAATTTCCCTGACAGCACATCCATATCACAGAAACTTAATACAAAAGAATATAAAATCGGGAACAGACTAAATATTAAAAAAACTATAAAAAATGGCGTAACATAAAAGTATGCGTATTTGCTTCTTTTTTTGGCATTCATAGATTTTTACCTTTCCTCCCATCCTCTTATTTGTTCGATATGTACACTTTATCTTCTCCCATCCCACCACCCCTATACTTTTTGTCCTAAAAACATCATATACTATTTTCAAATACAAATCAATATAATTATTAAATTTTTTTTAATAATTATATTGTATTTTTTTCCAGCTGCGTACATAGGCAGTTATCTCATCTCCGCCACTAATACACACAACAATCTTGGAAATTGATTTCTGTGAAAAGAAGTAATGACAAACTCTCTTCAAAATGGTATGATAAATAAAGCAAAATTTGTCCGGAGGGGTACCATGCTGAATTTTACAACGGATTTTAATTTGATAGAGTACATATTATCTGTGCTGGATGAGACAGAAGAATCCTATATGGACACATCCCAGTTGAATGCAGATAATAACATTGACAATTCATCATCACTATCCGAAGCTGTCAGCCGTCAGACAGCACAGGAAGTTCTGAAATTTATGGACAAAATTCCCGGCGGCTTTCTGATTTACCATGCGGATGGAAATGAGGAAATTATTTACGCAAATCAGGCCCTCTTAAGACTTTATAAATGCACTACCCTAAAAGAATTCCGTGAACTTACAGGCAATTCCTTTAAAGGTGTGGTTTATCCTGACGATTATCAGCTGGTAAGCAACAGCATCAAAGACCAGCTTTCCAAAAACAAATACAACTTAGACTATGTGGAATACCGCATTATTCAAAAAGATGGCGAAGTCCGGTGGGTGGAAGACTATGGCAATTACATTCACAGTGATACGGCTGGGAATATTTTTTATGTGTTTATCGTGGATGCCACCGAAAAAAAACTGCACCAGATAGCGGAAAAAACCGCTCTTTTGCAGGAAAAATCCCAAAAAGAAAAATTCCTGCAAAATCAGATTGAGCAATATAATAAGGAATTAAAGATTATTCACCATGAGCATCTGCGGCGGCTGGAAATTATTGAAGGCTTAAGCACAAACTATGAATCCATCTTTCATGTGGACTTAGACGCCAACACCATCCACCCCTACCGTTTAAGCGACCGGGTAGAGAGGCAGTATGGCGCCAAATTCCAGGATTATGAATTTTTATGGTTTATTGCAGACTACATAGAAAACTGGGTATGCCCAGAGGATCAGGATATTATGAGAAAATCCACCGATTCCCGGTATATCCGCAATGCTTTGACAAACACTGACGCCTATTATGTTAACTTCCGGGTAACAAAGGACGGCGAAATACAATATCTTCAGCTCCGTATCGTAAACGTAGGGAATAAGGACCATATTTCCCAGGTTGTTATGGGATGCCGGAGAGTTGATGAAGAAATCCGCCATGAAATGGAACAGAAAAAACTCGTTGAGGACGCTCTAAACCACGCCCGGCTTGCTAACATTACCAAAAATACGTTTCTCTCTAATATGTCCCATGACATGAGGACCCCGTTAAACGCCATAACCGGATTTACGGCACTGGCCAAAACCCATATAAACGAACCGGAAAAAATTTTGGATTACCTTAGCAGAATAGAAACCGCCAGTGAGCAGCTTCTTGGGCTGATTAACAATATATTGGAAATCTCCCGGATAGAATCCGGTAAAATGCAGCTGGAAGAAACCCCCTGCAGCCTTCTTGACATTATAAAGGATGTACAGAAAATTGTCCTGGCACAGGCAGAAATTAAAAATATTGCTTTTTCCATTAATTTAAGCGGGTTAGAACATACAAATGTTTATTGCGACCACGAAAAGTTAAGCCGCATTCTTCTGTGTCTTACTGGCAACGCCATCAAATACACCGAAAATTGCGGCAGAATCTATATGACAATTACTGAACATAAGGAAGCGGCTTATAACTATGCTATCTATCAGTTTATGGTGGAGGACAATGGCATTGGGATTTCCGGAAATTATATCAAGCGTATTTTTGACCCCTTCGAGCGGGTGGAAAACACCACTTTAAGCGGCATCCACGGCACTGGCCTGGGTCTTACCATTGTCAAAAACCTGGTTGACCTAATGTCTGGAACCATTGAAGTATCCAGCGCCCCTGGCAAGGGGAGTAAATTTATTATCTCCATCAAGCTCCGTCTGCAAAGCCGGCTTTCTCTTCCGGATATCAATACGGAAGAAGTCCTCTCCCGGCTTCTTGGTCAGAAGAAAATCCTTCTGGTGGATGATAATGAAATTAACCGTGAGATCGAAGCGGAACTGCTTGAAAATACAGGCCTTCATGTGGATACAGCAGAGGATGGGAGTATTGCAGTCAGGAAAATCGCAAACTCCGCCCCCGATGAATATGCCCTGGTACTGATGGATATTCAGATGCCGGTTATGGACGGACACCAGGCCGCCAGAGCCATAAGAAAACTGGAAAACCCGGCGCTTTCAACCATCCCGATTATCGCCCTGTCCGCCAACGCTTACGAGGAAGACCAGCGGATGTCTATGGAAAGCGGCATGAACGCACATATGGCAAAACCTGTAGATATTCCTAAGCTGCTAAAACTGATAACAGCTATTGTTTCTCCTTAATATCACACAGGGCCGGATATCGCCTCCGGCCCTGTTTTATTTTGCACCTTTTAGTCTATTCTGTTTTTAAGGCCCGCATGGAATTTAATATGGCAATCACAGAAACGCCTACATCCGCAAACACAGCCTCCCACATATTGGCCATTCCAAAAGCTCCAAGAAGGAGCACAAGCGCCTTTACTCCAAGAGCAAAAACAATATTTTGCTTCACAATCCGAAGCGTCTTACGGGATATTTTCACTACAGCGGCAATTTTTCTCACATCATCATCCATAAGGACCACATCCGCTGCCTCAATAGCGGCATCTGACCCCATGCTGCCCATGGCAATACCAATATCCGCTCTGGTGAGCACAGGGGCGTCATTGATGCCATCACCAACAAAGGCAAGCTTTTCTTTATCCCTCTGCGACTTTAACAGCTCTTCCACCTTTGACACCTTATCACCAGGAAGGAGCTCTGCATGGACTTCATCAACCCCAAGCTCTTCCGCCACAGCTTTGGCTGCTGCCATCCGGTCTCCGGTAAGCATTACACATTTTTTTACGCCCACCCGCTTCATATTTGTAATGGCGTCCCCGGCTCCCTCTTTTACAGTATCGGAAATCACAACAGCGCCCGCATATTCTCCTTCGCATGCTGTATAAACGACAGTGCCTGCACTTTGACAAGGCTCGTAGTGAATCCCGCGTTCCTTCATCAGCTTTTCATTCCCGATCAAAACTTCCTTTCCATCAACAGGAACACATACGCCCCGGCCTGCAATTTCCTCTGCCTGACCAATACGGCTCATATCCAGCTCCCTGCCGTAAGCTTCTCTGATAGACCCTGCAATGGGATGGGTGGAATATCCCTCCCCAAGAGCCGCCATCTCCAAAAGAGCTTCTTTTGAAATACCTTTTGGAAGAATTTCCTGCACTTTAAACTCTCCTTTGGTCAGGGTTCCTGTTTTGTCAAAAACAATCGTGGTCATTTCGGCAACTGCTTCCAGGTAATTACTCCCCTTTACCAAAACACCAATTCGCGAGGCTGCCCCAATTCCCCCAAAAAAGCCAAGAGGCACAGAAATCACCAGCGCGCAGGGACAGGAAATTACAAGGAAAATACACGCCCGCTGTATCCATACTCCCCATCCGCCACCTGCAATAAGCGGAGGCAGCAGGGCAAGAAGCGCCGCTCCGATTGTTACCGCCGGTGTGTAATATCTGGCAAACCTGGTGATGAAGTTTTCAACTTTTGCCTTTTTAGAGCTGGCATTTTCCACCAGTTCTAAAATCTTTGCTACAGTGGAATCTTCAAATTCCTTTGTCACCTGTACTTTCAACGTGCCACTGCCGTTTACGCAACCGCTGAAAATTTCATCTCCCACAGACGCCTTTCTCGGAACAGATTCACCTGTAAGGGCAGCTGTGTCAATCAGAGAATCGCCTTCTGTCACCACACCATCAAGCGGAATCCGCTCCCCCGGTTTTACCACTATAATGCTTCCCACTTCCACCTCATCCGGGTCTGCCTGCACCAGCCTGCCATCCTTTTCTATATTGGCATATTCCGGGCAGATATCCATCATATCAGAAATGGACTGCCGGGATTTTCCCACTGCATAACTCTGGAACAGCTCTCCCACCTGATAAAAAAGCATGACCGCAACAGCCTCTGAATATTCCCCTACCCCGAACGCGCCAAAGGTTGCTATCATCATAAGAAAATTCTCATCAAACACCTGTCCGTGACTGATGTTTCTTGCTGCTTTGTAAATAATGTCATACCCAATAATCAAATAAGGAATCAGATAAACAGCAAACAAAATCCAGGGACTTCCTATTCTCTCAAGCAATCCCGCATGTTCACATATAAACAATGCCATGAACAAAATAAATGATACAATAATACGCATCATCATTTTCTGTTGTTTTTTTGTCATAACCTACCTCATTTCCAATTCCAGAGCATATTGAATATGTAAAAATGTTCTGGAATTATTGACTATAAGAGAATTTTACAGTCCGGCTCCACTTTGGCGCAGACCTTTACCACTTCTTTCATAATTTCGTCAAACTGCTCCTCCTGTGCGTCAATAGTCATCTTCTGTGCTAAAAAGCTGACATTTGCATCATTTACGCCCTGTATTTTTTTAATTGCTTCTTCCATCTTAGCAGCACAGTTTGCGCAGTCCAAATCTTCCAGTTTAAATTTCTTTTTCATAGTTTTCTTATCCTTTCTTTTTATATAATCATTTTCTGCCAATTGCCTTGCCCCAAAGTCCCACAACAGCTTCAAATATCATGAAACTGTTTCGCATATGCAGATGGCAGAAACAATTCTCAAGACATCTCTTATGCTCCATTACAACTTTTATTCCAAAATATGCTCCCTTCCCTGGGCAATAATTGTTCTCACATGACTATCTGCCAGAGAATAAAATACAGATTTTCCCTCCCGTCTGCTTTTTACCAGTTTTGACTGCTTTAAAATCTTAAGCTGATGCGAAATAGCAGACTGTGTCATCTGTAAGGCCTGGGCCAGGTCGCATACACACACCTCTGCCTCAAAAAGCACAAACAAGATTCTAATCCGTGTAGAGTCCCCAAAAACCTTAAAAAGTTCCGCTAAATCATATAATTCTTCCTCTTCCGGCATTTTAGCGCTGACTATCTTAAGCAGTTCCTCATGTGTCTGAAATGTTTCACAGCATTCTATCCCATTACTGGTCAATCCATCACCCACCTTTCTATTATATTCATTCATTTGAGCAATTGTTCATATGTTTATGATAAATTAACCTTTAATAAATGTCAACACATTTTTATTTTTTACTTTGGAAAAATTTTTCTTGAATATAATTTATGATTGTGCTATACTTATTTACATGCAGATGTAGTTCATTGGTAGAATATCAGCTTCCCAAGCTGAGGAGGCGGGTTCGATTCCCGTCATCTGCTTTTTTTGATACCCATTTTACAGGGTTTCTGATGGTGTGGGAATGAAAAGGTAATCATGCATAAGTCCATAATCAATTGTAGAAATATGATTGATTGTGGGCTTTTTTAGTACCTGAATATATTTAGAAGTGGACACGATCTTGTCAAAAACGGCTGTATGAGCCTCACAAAGCATTAGAAAAGGTATTATATTACAGTGACTATAGCACTAATTGAAAAAGGATTTTAAAGAGTAAGACACAGTTCAATTATTTTTTGCGGTACTCTCTTGGCAAGGTCTGATAAAAGGATTTAAAGGTTGCAGTAAACTTACTTTGACTATCATAGCCAACAGCTTGTGCAATTTCCGCTATGGTCATATCGGTTTCTTTTAACATTTTTGCCGCTTGTTCCATGCGGTGTTCTTTGATGTGTGCGGCAAGGGAAGTCCCGTAAACCGACTTAAA
>CAMUHA010000009.1 GCA_947088515.1 uncultured bacterium | reverse complement strand
TATGAGATGGCAGGCATAAATCCGGGGATTAACTACATAGGAATAGAAAAGTACTCCAGTGTTCTTTTGCGGGCGCTGCAGCGGATGGATGAAAACCCCCTGCCCAATTTATTGTTTATACGGATGGATGCAGAAAATGTGGAAGCGGTTTTTGAAGAGGGAGAGGTTGACAGAATTTATCTGAATTTTTCGGACCCATGGCCCAAAGAGCGTCATGCCAAAAGGCGTCTGCCGTCCAGGGAGTTTTTAAAAAGATATAACAAGTTCCTTAAAAAGGAAGGTGTTCTTGAATTTAAGACGGATAATAAAGGATTGTTTGATTTTGCCTTAGAGGAGCTTTCGCCTGCAGGATGGGAGGCGGTTAAGGTTACTTTTGACCTACATAATGATAAAGAAATGGCAGAGGGCAATATTATGACAGAATATGAAGAAAAATTTTCTTCAAAAGGGAATCCTATTTATAAATATATTATTAGAAGATAACCAATACTATAATACAGGAATAGTATGAAAATAACTTAATTTATGAATTTTATTAAATAAAAGAAAGGAGATTTATTATGGAACTGAAAA
This sequence comes from uncultured bacterium, assembly GCA_947088515.1. Classification (GTDB taxonomy): domain Bacteria; phylum Bacillota; class Clostridia; order Lachnospirales; family Lachnospiraceae; genus Suilimivivens. The sequence goes on along the minus strand of CAMUHA010000009.1, from coordinate 35,741 downwards.
TTACAGACAGCAATTTTGAAGCGGAGGTTAAAAACAGCGGCATGCCGGTTATGGTGGACTTTTATGCTGACTGGTGCGGTCCCTGTAAGATGATGGCGCCGGTTGTGGCACAGCTAGCAGAAAGCTATAACGGAAAGTGCAAAATAGGTAAATGCAATACGGACGAAAATCCCAAGCTGGCAAGTGAATTTAAAGTAATGTCCATACCCACTTTTATATTTTTTAAAGATGGTAAGGCAGTAAAAACGGTGATAGGAGCTGTTTCAAAAAATGAATTGGAGGAAAACATTAAGCAGGTGCTGGCATAAGCCTCACCTGCTTTCATGTGGGAGAAAAGCGGAGGAAAGAAATGTATTTAGTATTTTTTCTGGTATGGGTTATTTTTAATGGACAGTTTACGTTAGAAATAGCGGCTTTTGGCGTTGTAATTTCGGGAGGGATTTATCTGTTTATCTGTAAATTCTTAAATTACAGTCCAAGAACAGATTTGCTGCTTTTTAGGAGAATGTTTCAGATTTTGCATTATGTGATTGTGCTGGTAAAGGAAATAATTAAGGCAAACTTTGAAGTGATTAAAATGATAATGTCCTCCAGATATGAGCTGGAGCCTGCGGTAGTGCATTTTAAAACAGATTTAAGGACAACTCCTGCAAAAGTTCTTCTGGCAAATTCCATAACATTAACGCCCGGAACAATTACAGTGTCCTTAAATGAGAATGAGTATGTGGTGCACTGTCTGGACAAGAGTCTGGCAGAAGGAATGAATAATTCTGTTTTTGTATCACTTCTTAAGAAAATGGAAGGAGCTGATAAACATGCAGGGAAATGAAAGTCTTTCCGCTCCTTTAGCGGTAGCAGAAGGCATGTACATAGCTGTTTTGGTTATTCTCGCCATTATGCTGTTTGCCTGTCTGCTTTATGCGGTCAAGGGTCCTCGTATTGCGGACCGTATTGTAGCCATTAATATGATGGGAACAATGGTAATGGTTATCATTGCGGTGCTTTCTCTTTTACTTGAGGAAGGGTTTTTGATTGATGTATGTCTGATTTACGCCATGGTGAGTTTTCTGGCAGTTACGATTATCACAAAAGTCTATATGGGCGTTTATGCGGAAGCAAAGCAGCCAAAAGAAGCCAAAGAAGGATTAGAGGATAAAGAAGGAGTAAACAATGGAAATTCTGCATTGGATTAGGTTTGTGGCAGGAGCGGCGCTTTTGCTGTGCGGCCTGTTGATTTTTTCAATTGAACTATATGGAATCTTTCATCTGAAATATGTGCTGAACAGAATGCACGCAGCGGCTATGGGGGATACTCTTGGCATCAGTTTTTCGCTGGTAGGCCTGATGATTTTATCAGGATTAAATTTTACCACCTTAAAAATGATGCTGATTGTAATTTTTTTATGGCTTGCATCCCCGGTTTCATCACATTTGGTAGCCAGATTGGAGGTTTCAACCAACGAAAATCTGGAAAGGCGCTGTGAGGTTATTTCCAACTTGCCAGAGGATGATGAGGAAGAAGAGATGGGAGGCGGCAGGGCATGACTCTTTTTCAGGTGATTCTTATGACATTTTTGATTGTCTGTGCAATATCAGTCAGCTTTTCAAAAAACCTGCTTAACTCCATACTGATTTATATGTCTTATTCATTGGTAATGTCTGTTATCTGGGTCTGTCTGCAGTCACCGGACTTAGCGATAACGGAGGCGGCGGTAGGGGCCGGGGTAACAAGTATTTTGTTTTTTTCAACCTTAAAAAAAATTCATGCTATCCAGATTGAAAAGGAAAAAGAGGAGAACGCCAGAGTAACTTCGCCGGAAGAAATTGTACAGATATCCGGGGAAGAGCAGAAGGAGGAAGGACTTCATGAGTAAACTAAAACCGCAGGAAGAATATGAAAAGACAAAGGCATTTCACTTCTTCAGGTGGCTTTCAGGGGCAAAAGACCCATATCTTGGGGAAGTGGAAATGCAGCCTCAAAAGGAAAAGGAAATACCGGATGCCACGATTGTGGAGCGTATGACAGAAAAGGAAATGATCAGGGATAAAGTTTATGATGTGGAAAATAACAAGGGGCTTAGAGCCTTCCGCAAGGTTTATACTGTTGCTGCCGTTTTATTCTGTATTATTCTGACAGGGCTTTTGCTGTATACGGTTTCTTATCTTCCAAGGACAGGAAATTATTCAAACCCGGATAATAATGTAGTATCACAAAGATATATTGAAAAAGGGCTGCAGGAAACGGGGGCGCTGAATATTGTCTCCGGCATGATTTTAACCTATAGGGCCTTTGATACTTTTGGAGAAACAAATGTGCTATTTATTGCAACCTGCTGTGTGATGATTCTGCTTATGGTGGATGATGCCATCTTAAAAAAGCATGAGGTGAAAAATGACAGGAGGTTTGAACCGAAAAATGACATTATTCTGCAGGGAACGGCTTTTGCCCTTTGCCCTATTATTTTCATTTTTGGTATTTATGTAATTTTAAACGGACATTTGTCGCCGGGAGGAGGTTTTTCCGGCGGGGCAATTTTAGGAGCGGGGCTTATTTTGTATGTCAGCGCCTATGGGTTTAAAAAAACCCAGAAGTTTTTTAATGAACATATCTATAAGGCTGCTAAGATTACAGCTCTTTGTATGTATGGAATTATCGGTTCATATTTTTATATTTTGGGCGCAAATGGTATTGAAAACCATATTCCCTTAGGCCAGCCGGGGCATATCCTAAGCGGGGGAATTATTCTGCCTATTGATATCTGTGTGGGGCTGGAGGTGGCCTGTACAATGTATGCGTTTTATGCTTTGTTCCGGAGGGGAGGTCTGTAAAATGGGAGCAAATCTTTTTTCCAATTATGGGGAAGCTGTGGCAATGATTTTATTTGGGATTGGTTTTGGAAACCTGCTGTTACAAAGTAACCTGATTAAAAAAATCATAGGCCTTAATATTATGGATACAGCAGTTTATCTGTTTCTGGCAGAGAAAGGATATATTGAAGGACGCGTGGCGCCCATTGTAGTGGATGGGGTTCAGAGTATGGAAGCATATATCAATCCTATTCCAAGCGGGTTAGTGCTTACCGGAATTGTAGTATCCGTGTCAGTCAGTGCACTGATGCTTTCTATTACAATCCGTCTGTACCAGCGATATCATACGCTGGACCTGGATGAAATCAACATCCGGCTGTTAAAGGAGGGGCTGTAAATGGAAGTGGTGCAGAATTTTCCGGCTGTCTCCATTTTGCTGTGTCTGTTTGCCGGAATTATAAGCTCAGGCCTGGGAAAGAGGGCGGCAAGGCTGGTAAATATTCTATTGATACTTGCGGTATCATTTTTAAGTTTTTGTACGTTGGGTTATACCATTGCCCATGGGGAAGCCTATGTTTATGTAATGGGCCGATTTCCGGCTCCATGGGGAAATGAAATCCGGGCCGGGGTTTTAGAAGCATTTATGGCTCTGTTTTTCTGTGTAATTATGCTGCTGTCTTTGGAAGGGGGCAGAAAGAAGCTGTCAGACGAGGTGGAGGAGGGAAAAACCTTTTTGTATTATGTTCTCTCTGATCTTTTGCTTTCCTCACTTCTCGCCCTTGTGTATACCAATGACCTGTTTACGGCCTATGTGTTTGTGGAGATTAATACTATTGCAGCCTGCGGGCTTATTATGATCAGGCAAAATGGAAGGACAATCAAAGCTTCCGCCAGGTATATGATTATGAGCCTTTTGGGGTCTGGTCTTTTACTGATGGGAATATGTATGCTGTATGATTTGACGGGGCATCTTCTGATGAGCAATATCAGGGAGCAGGTTACAGCAATTGCACTGTCAGGAGAGTACAGAATCCCTTTGCTTGTTACCATTGCGCTTATGAGTGTGGGGCTTGCAATTAAAAGCGCGCTGTTTCCTTTTCATGGATGGCTGACAGATGCTTATGGGTATTCTACGGTTTCTTCGGCTGCTATTTTGTCCAGTCTGGTATCCAAGGGATACATATTCCTTCTGATTAAAATTATTTACAGGGTAATTGGAGTCCAGGTATTTAATGAGAGCAAAATTATCAATGTGTTGTTTATATTCGGGTTGATGGGAATGATTTTCGGCTCTTTAAGCGCAATAAAGGAAAATGATGTAAGAAGAATGATTTCTTTTTCATCGGTGGCGCAGATTGGATATATTTACATGGGAATTGGCATGGGGACAGAAGCTGGGATGGCAGCAAGTGTGTTTCATATTTTATCCCATGCGGCAACCAAGTCTCTGCTGTTTATATCTGCTATCGGGCTGACGGATGTGTCAGGGGGCAGCAGAAAATTCATTGACCTAACCGGTGCGGCGTTTAGAAATAAATGGGCAGGGGTTGCTTTTACAGTTGGTTCATTGTCAATGGTAGGCGTCCCTTTATTTTCAGGGTTTATCAGTAAACTTTTGTTTGCACAGGCAGCAGTGCAGAATGAGGGGAAAATGCTGCCTGCATTGATTGTCCTTGGCATCAGTACGATTTTAAATGCAATTTATTTTATGAAAACGGTTATCCGCATTTATACGCCAGTGGAGAATACCACAGCTGGAAGTGAAAGTATTTCCTTTAAAAATATGAAGATGTATGCAATGACGCTGGTTCTCTTTATTGTTTTGAATGTGTTTCTGGGAGTAAGTTCCCAGCCTGTGGTTGATTTAATTGGCCAGGGGCTTGGCATGTTCTCTTAAGGGGGTATTTTATATGTATTACATGATAATATCAATTTGTTTCCCTGTCCTTGCGGGGGTATGCCTTCTGGTGTGCAGGGAAATAAAAAACAGAAAAATCCTTCTAACTGTAACTGGAGGAGCTTTGTTGATATCAGCAGCTTTGGTGGCTATGGCTCTTTGGGTGTCAGAAGGAGGCATGCTTGCGCTGTTTAATCTAACGGACAGGCTGCCAATTTTATTTAAGGTGGACGAGATTAGTATAGTATTCTCATTGTTGACAGTAATTGTTTTTCTTTGTGCTGGCTTTTTTTCTTTTGAATACATGAAACATGAAAAAAAAGAAAAGAGATACTATGGATATTTTCTGGTCGTGTTTGGTGTGCTGAATGCTCTTTGTTTTGCTGGAAATCTGATAACCTTTTATTTGTTTTTTGAATTATTGACACTGACTTCCCTGCCTTTAGCGCTTCATAACGGCAGCAGGGAAGCGGTGATGGCAGGACTTAAGTATCTGTTTTATTCGCTGTGCGGGGCTTATATGGCGCTGCTTGGCATTTACTTTATTGAAAGGTACGGGAATACACTGACCTTTAGTCCTGGAGGTGTGTTAAGTGTAGAAGCGGCGACAGCGCATCAGGGGCTTTTTCTGCTAATTGCTTTTGTGATGTTGACTGGCTTTGGGGTAAAGGCAGGAATGTTCCCCATGCACGCATGGCTTCCTGCAGCTCATCCGGTGGCTCCTGCGCCTGCTTCAGCGGCGCTTTCAGCAGTAATTGTAAAGGCAGGGGTGCTTGCAGAAGTAAGAATTGTATATTTTATATTTGGAGCTTCCTTTTTAAGGGGAACATGGGTACAGACAGCGTGGATGATATTAACACTGACAACAATCTTTCTAGGGTCTGTGCTTGCTTACCGGGAACCGTTGTTGAAAAAACGCCTGGCCTATTCTACTGTAAGCCAGCTGTCCTATATTTTATTCGGGCTTGCAGTGATGGATGCAGATTCTGTGACTGGCGGGCTGCTTCATGTACTTTGCCATGGATTTATTAAAGCTGCGCTTTTTCTTTGTGCCGGCGCTGTCATTTATATGACAGGAAAGGTGAAAGTAGGGGAACTTAAGGGGATTGGAAAGGAAATGCCTGTTCTTATGTGGTGCTATACTATTATATCCCTGGGACTTGTCGGTATTCCGCCTACAGGGGGATTTATCAGTAAATGGTATCTGGCGGTGGGCGCCCTAAATTCTGGTATTGGCTGGTTTAACTGGGCGGGTCCAGTGATTTTGCTGGTAAGCGCACTTCTTACAGCGGGGTATCTGCTGCCCATTACAATTGCCGGATTCTTTCCGGGAGCGGATTATGATTATGGGACGCTTAAGAAAAAGGAACCTTCTTTATTTATGACAGTGCCAGTACTGATACTGACGATTCTGTCCCTGCTAACTGGCCTGTTCCCTAATTTGGTAATTGGTTCACTGGCAGATATCATAGAAAAGATTATTTAGGAAGGGGGAGGCAGTTATGATATTGCTGGTTATTTTAATTCCCGTAATTGCGGGGGCGTTTGTGTTTCTGGTTCCCTTTAAAAAGCGGAGCTTCATGGAAATTTTTCTGGAGGCGGTAGTAGTAATAAACAGTATTTTAGTCTGGTATTTGCTGATGCACAGGTCAGAAAGCATTTTTACTTTGGCAAACTTTACAGGAAATCTGTCCATCAGCTTTAAAGTAGATGGAATGAGTATGATATTCGGCGGACTGGTTTCCGCATTGTGGCCGTTAGCCACTTTATATGCTTTCGAATATATGACAAAAGAAGAACATGAAAGAATGTTTTTTATGTTTTACACGATGACTTACGGAATCACCTTGGGGATTTCGTTTGCAGCGAATCTGCTTACCATGTATTTCTTCTATGAATTGCTGACGCTGGTCACTGTTCCGCTTGTGATGCATACCCTTACAAGGGAGGCGATACTTGCAAGCCGGAAATATCTTTATTATTCTCTTGGAGGCGCCGCGTTCGCTTTTATTGGTTTAATTTTTGTGATTATATATGGAAACACTACAGAGTTTGTTTTGGGTGGTGTGCTTGATGTGGTGAGGATTGGAGAAAGAACAAATGTACTTTTATTAATATATGTCATTGCTTTTATGGGATTTGGCGTAAAAGCGGCTGTCTGTCCCTTCAATTCCTGGCTTCCTGACGCAGGAGTGGCGCCTACGCCGGTAACGGCCCTGCTCCATGCGGTGGCGGTTGTAAAATCCGGAGCTTTTGCTATTATACGTCTTACTTATTACAGCTTTGGAACCGATTTTTTAAAGGGGACCTGGGCGCAAAATACGGTAATGCTGATTGTAATGTTTACGATTGTTTACGGGTGCAGCCGTGCGGTAAAGGAAACACATATAAAGAGAAGGCTTGCCTATTCCACAATCAGTAATTTGTCATATATATTGTTTGGGGTGACTATTATGACGCCGTTTGGGATGATAGGAGCGGTCTGCCATCTGGTTTTTCATGCGGTAATGAAAATCAGTTCTTTTTTCTGTGCCGGGGCGATTATGCATCAGGCAGATAAGCATTATGTCCATGAGCTTGATGGAATGGGTTATCAGATGCCTTGTGTTTTCGGCATATTTACCGTATCGTCTCTTGCTCTTATGGGGGTGCCGGGGCTTGCCGGGTTTGTAAGTAAGTGGAATCTGGCGTCAGCGGCAGTGGAAAGTGGCAATGTAATTGCTTATTTTGGAATTGTCTGCCTTTTGGTGTCAGCGTTGCTTACAGCCATTTATATGTTAACAATTGTGGTGCGTGCCTTTTTTCCGGGAGAGACTTTCGATAAGAGTACACTGGAAGGGGTCAGGGACCCAAACTGGAAGATGCTGGTTCCGCTATTTATGTTTACTGTATTTATTTTGTCGTTTGGTCTTTATTCCGGGCCTGTCGTAAAGTTTTTTATGGATGTGGCTGCGGGCGTGTATTAGGAGGAAAAGATTATGGAATTATTGCTTTGCAGTGGTGTGTTTTTTCCTATGGTATCTGCCATTGCCTGCTATCTGTCAGGCAGGAAAAGCAAAAATATACGGGATTTACTGGCAGAGGTGGCAACAGGGATAGAATGTCTGCTCTTTCTTTTCCTTTTGATTTATGTGGCGATTAACGGAGATTATCCCACAGTAGTGGAAATCCCGGAAGTCTGCGGGATGGGGCTTTCGTTCGCGCTGGATGGTTTTCGTTCGCTTTATGGATTGATAGCGGCGTTTATGTGGCTTATGAGCGCTTTATTTTCCAAAGAGTATTTCTCCTGTTACCGGAACAGAAACAGATATTATCTGTTTTTGCTTTTGACCTTGGGAGCGGTGGAAGGAGTATTTTTGTCTGCTGACTTTTATACAACTTTTATCTTTTTTGAATTAATGTCATTAACTTCCTACGTGTGGGTTGCACAGGATGAGCGGAAAGAGTCTTTAAAGGCAGCGGGCACATATCTGGCAGTGGCAGTTATTGGCGGTCTTGTAATGCTGATGGGAGTTTTTCTTCTGTATAGTGTGACAGGAACACTGGAATTTGATGCGCTTGCCGGGTTATCAGGCAATTCTGCCGCATACACTAGCCTGCCCAAGGAGGCTGCCCAAAAGCGTTTGTGGGCTGCCGGAATTTGTATGCTTTTTGGTTTCGGGGCAAAGGCAGGGGCTTTCCCATTGCATATCTGGCTTCCGAAAGCACATCCGGTAGCGCCGGCGCCGGCGTCGGCTCTTTTGTCGGGGATTCTCACCAAAGGGGGGATGTTTGGAATACTGGTTCTCTCCTGCTATCTTTTTTGGGGCAATGGTCTTTGGGGCAGTCTGATATTGACAATTGGTGTGCTGACGATGGTGACAGGAGCAGCGCTTGCATTGTTTTCTGTGGATTTAAAGAGGACGCTGGCCTGTTCTTCTGTTTCTCAGATAGGATTTATTCTGGTGGGAGTAGGAATGCTTGGACTTTTAGGAGAAGAAAATACGCTTGCGGTAAGGGGAAGCCTTCTTCATATGGTAAACCATTCGCTGATTAAGCTGGTATTGTTCATGGCAGCAGGTGTGGTATTTATGAATGTGCATAAGCTTGATTTAAATGATATCAGGGGATTTGGCAGGAAAAAGCCGCTTTTCCATTTTATATTTCTGATGGGGGCGCTTGGAATTGGCGGGGTTCCCCTATTTAATGGATACATCAGCAAAACCCTTATCCATGAAAGTATTGTGGAGTATCTGGGACTTATAAAAACAGGCGCCGTTTCCGGTGTTTTTGGCGAATCAGCGGTGAAGGCAATTGAATGGGTCTTTCTTATAAGCGGCGGATTGACTGTGGCATATATGACGAAGCTATATGTGGCATTGTTTCTGGAAAAAAATCACGACAAAGCCATGCAGGAGAAGTTTGACAGTTTAAAGGGAAGATATATGAATAAAGTAAGTGGAACAGCGCTTACTATAAGTGCGATTTTACTGCCGGTTATGGGATTTTTGCCGGAACTGATTATGAGTCCTATGGCAGATTTGGGGCAGGGATTTATGCAGGCGCAAGGAAGCGGACAGAGGGTTTTATGGTTTGGCCTGGACAATCTTAAAGGCGCCGCCATATCTGTTGTGACAGGGGCATTGGTTTATCTGACAGTGGTCAGGCTGTGGCTTATGAAAAAAACACCAACAGGCAGGGTGTATGTGGACAGATGGTATAAATATCTGGATTTGGAAGACTATATTTACCGTCCCATTTTACTTGGAGCGATTCCGTTTGTATCAGGTGTTTTTTGCCGGATTTTGGACAGCCTTGTTGATTTTTGTGTTGTGACCCTGCGGAAGACAATTTATAAGGATAGTAAACTGCCCTGCGAGCTGGAGGAAGGAACAGTCATTACCCACGCGCTTGGGCGCTTTGCTAATGGACTTGAGAGGGTGGCGAATGCCACAATATGGAAAAGGCGGCCTAAGAATGTGGATTATGAACACAAATATGCCCTGATTCATGAGGAATGGTCAGAGGATAGTACGATTATAGGCAGAAGTATGTCTTTCGCGCTATTACTGTTTTGCATTGGGCTTTTGATTACTGTGATTTATCTTTTAATACAGCATTAAATATATTACATTCTTTTTAAGAAAATAAAAAATATTACGTCCCAAACATTGACATTTGTCTGTAAAAATTGTATGATGGTCAGTGTCATAAAGTTACGGCGTGTGGCTCAGCTTGGTAGAGCGCTACGTTCGGGACGTAGAGGCCGCAGGTTCGAATCCTGTCACGCCGATAAAAACATTGGAAATTAGCGTTTTCAATGTTTTTTTTATGCGTATGGCTCCGGAAGCATAGAAATTTGATTTACATTGCTATAAAAAAAGGATATACTGATAAAGATGTTTTTAATAATAGTAAATATGCCGTTTACAATCTTTATTATAGTACGCATATATAATGTTTGAAAGACTGGTATTTCTATGTATGATGTAAATCAAAAAAAAGAAGCTGGACTGGATAATAAAATCCAGAAGCAGGATTCTGATTTTATAACAGAAAAAATTAAACAGCGGCCTATTAATAAGAAAAAGCTTCTTAGAAGGACGCTTGTTACAGCGGCAATGGCTGTACTATTTTCTCTGGTTGCCTGTCTGACATTTCTGATTTTGGAGCCAGTTATCAGCAACTGGCTGTACCCGGAGGAAGAACCGACACCTGTTGAGTTCCCGGCGGAAACAGAGGAAATCCTCCCGGAGGATATGTTCGCGGATGATACGGAAATGGCGGAGGCGGAAGCTGAGTTGGAGCCGCCAAAGGAGGTTAAGCTGGATGATGAGCAGATTGCCCAGCTGCTTGATGAGGTGGAACTTGATATGGACGATTATTCCGCCATGTATGGCCTGATGGCGGATGTAGCTGAAAATGTGGAAAAATCCCTGGTTACTGTAACCGGTTCTGTTTCCAGTCTGGACTGGTTCAATGACCCTTATGAAAGCAAGGACCAGACAACAGGCGTTATTGCTGCAAAACTGGAAAAAGAAATACTGATTTTAGTAAAATATGAAAAAGTGATTGCGGCAGAAAGCATTATGGTAACTTTTTATAATGGGGAGCAGGTAAAGGCGGGACTTAGGAAAAAGGACGTAAATACAGGGCTTGCAATAATTTCTGTGCCTTTGGAAAAACTGAAAAAGGAAACCTCAGAGATACTATCTCCGGCAGACTTTACTGCAAGTTCCGGCAGCCGGGCAATTGTGGGAAGGCCGGTCATTGCGGTGGGAAGTCCTACCGGAAGCCCAAATTCTGTTTGTTATGGTGTGGTCACTTCCAGCAGTCTGCTTGGTCTGACGGATTCTTACTATCGGGTTCTGGGGACAGATATTTATGGGAGCAAACATGCGTCAGGCGTATTAGTGAATGTTAAAGGGCAGGTGCTTGGAATTATTGATAACACGCACAACAGTGATGATATGAAAAATATGATATCAGCTCTGGGCATTACGGAACTTAGGAAAGTGATTGAGAGAATGAGTAATGGAAAGGAGCAGGCATATTTGGGTACCCATGGAATGGATGTTACGCTGGAAGCAAATGAAAATCTGGGTGTACCCTTTGGGGCGTATATCACAGAGATAGAGATGGATTCTCCGGCGATGTTAGCAGGTATCCAAAGCGGGGATGTTCTGACAGGGATGGCAGGAAAAGAAATTTATACTTATGGAGACCTGGTAAATATGTTAAATGACAAGGAGCCGGAAGAGGTAGTGGAGGTTACTTTAATGCGGCAGGGACCCGATGAGTATGTACAGATGGATGTAAGTATTACATTGGGAATCCTGGAGTAAGCTATATAAATAAGGGAAAGGATACAGGTGAGACAAAATGAAATATATTAAGGATTACAAAGAGGGCGACAGAGTATTTGATATTTATCTTTGCAAACATAAACAGTCTGCAGTTACAAAAAACGGAAAGGCATACGACAATGTAATTTTGCAGGATAAAACAGGGACGCTGGATGCCAAAGTCTGGGACCCGAACAACGCAGGGATTGCAGAGTTTGATACTTTGGACTACATAGAGGTTTATGGGGATGTCACCAGCTTTCAGGGAGCGCTGCAGGTTAATGTCAAGAGGATTAGAAAATGCCGGGAAGGGGAATTTAATCCCGCAGATTATCTTCCGGTAAGTAAGTTTGCAATTGAGGATATGTATGGGGAGCTTCTGGGCATAATAGGAAAGGTGCAGAACAAGTATCTGAAGCAGCTATTGCAGGCATTGTTTGTGGAGGATGAGGATTTTATTAAAGTGTTTAAGCAGTCATCTGCAGCAAAGACAATCCATCATGGATTTGTGGGCGGTCTTTTGCAGCACACATTAAGTATAGTGAAAATGTGCCAGTATTACTGTAGTGTATATCCGCTGCTGGATAAGGACCTGCTTACTGCTGCGGCTATGTGCCACGATATTGGAAAGGTCAGGGAAATTTCCCTTTTTCCGCAAAATGATTATACGGAAGAAGGGCAGTTTTTAGGACACATTGTTATTGGGACAGAAATGGTTGCGCAAAAAATCAGCAAAATAGAGGGATTTCCTGTTCTCCTTGCCAATGAATTAAAACACTGCATTCTTGCCCATCATGGGGAATATGAGTTTGGTTCACCCAAAAAGCCAGCCATTATAGAAGCGATGGCGCTTTATCTGGCTGATAATACGGATGCAAAGCTTCAGACTTTTTCAGAAATACTTGAAAATTCTTCAGAAACAGGATGGCTTGGTTTTAATCGTCTGTTTGATTCTAATTTACGCAGAAGCAATGAGTTGTAAATAACTTGTATGGTAAACGGCAAATTTATTTGCCGTTTATTTATAATGATGCTTGGCCAAGAAAAAGTAAAACCAATCGTTTACTGTCTCGAATTATAGGTGATGACTGGAGGCACTTCTGGTAATTGACTTTTGCGTCCTGTTTACGATATCATTACGAAAAGATAGCAAATTTTGCCATATTAAAAGTTGTAAAAACGGATATTTGGCATAGCTGGCAATCAAAATATTTATACAGTCGAGGATAAATATATGATATCAGTTCACAGTAATATGCTTGCAATTGGCGCTTGCAGACAATTTCAGATTAATGACAGAAAGACCAAAAAGACAACGGAAAAATTATCTTCCGGGTATCGGGTCAACAGAGCGGCGGATGATGCGGCAGGGTTAGCAATTTCAGAAAAAATGCGTCGGCAGATTCGCGGCCTTAAACAGGGAACTCTTAATGCCCAGGACGGTATTGGCTATACCCAGGTTGCAGACGGGGCTATGAATGAAGTACATGACATATTACAGCGCATGAACGAACTGACAGTAAAATCACTAAACGGAACCTGTACGGAAAGCGAGCGTGCCGCGCTGAATGCTGAGTTTGACCAATTGCGCACAGAAATTGACCATATCAGCCGTGATACACAGTATAACGGGCAGCCAGTATTTGAAGAGCATGAAGATTCTTTCTATCAGATTGCAGGAAATAAGAGATGGGATGACAATCAGCTGCATACAGTTTCTTCTCTGGGAAATGAATTAAAAATACATTTACCAAGTAGCTGTTACCCTAACGAATATAACCTTACCGTTCCGGCAGGCGTTTATACCACACAGGAATTAATGGATGAAATTGATGATGCGCTGGGCAGAATGTCTCCTCCCAATCCGGGATTCGAATTTGAACTTACAGATAAAGGTTATTGTAAACTGAATTATGAAAGAGCAGATGGGAAGCCGGCGGAAATTTCTTCGGTGGACGGTTCGCTTTCTTATCTGTTTTATGACTATCACAGCGGCAATGCGCCTGTTAATCTTTTGGGAACCACTGTGTTTGATTTAAAAGAGCCATTAATTATCACATCCGGGAGAAATGATGAGCTTGGATTCTATGTTGAAAAATTAAATAAATCAAATTTTATTTCGTTGCGGATTCCGGCAGGAGAATACACTCGTGTCCAAATGATTGATATAATTAATAAGCAACTTGCGCAAGAACCCAGCGCAGTGGGTGTTACAGCTATGGAATACGGCGACTCCTGTATTCAGATTAAGGGCGGGGATACTTCAATCAATATTACTGGTCTTAAAGGTAATATGTTTAAGCTGGAAACATCAAAACCTGTTTATTCTTCAGTGTTTTATGATAATGTATACTATGGCAGCTCCAGCGGCGGTACCTGTGCGTCTATAACCGGAAGTTCATATTATACCTATTATACCAGTAAAATTGAGATAAACGATACAAACAATATTTTGCGTTTTAAACTAAACGGCGCGGCTAATTACACAGAGATCAAACTGACAAACAAAGAATATACCATTGGCGAACTTGCGAGTGAAATTAATGACCGTTTGAAGGATGAGGGACTTGACCATGAAGCAAGGGCATGGACTACAAACTCTTACCGCCTATGTTTTGAAAGCACATTAGGCGGCAGCGGAAGCCAGCTCGAATTTGATATAACTCCCGGTTCGGTTTATGCCAACACATATGATGCTCTGTTTCTGACCACCAGATATCTTCCGGACGATGTAGATGGACGAAATGCCCAGCTTGTGGGAAGGGCAAATTTAAATGGACCAATCACCCTCTCAGGCAGCGCGACATTATCGTTCCAAATTGATAATAAAACATATACAATTGATAATATTGGAGGAACGTATGCAGACCGTAATGCGCTGATTACTAAGTTAAATGATTTTATACAAAACAGCGTTGGTTTTTTGGGAATAAAGGATAAAATAAAGTTTATATCTTATGGAAGCGGACTAGCTATCAGTGCATTGACAAGAGATATACAGAAAATTGATTTCGACGCAAGTAATAAAAATGATACATACAAAAAGCTGTTTACAGGCACAACAACAACAATAAATGACGGAAATTATACATATAAATATGGAAATATAGAGCGTCCGCAGGGTTCCACAAAGGTTGAAAAAATAGATGCGGTGGCAACGGCCACCATACCTGCCCAAATGCAGTCGTCCTCTATAAAAATTGATGCAAACAGTAATACAATACAATTTTTTACCCGGCAGGGATATAAGAGTATTACATTAAAATCAGGCACTTACAATAACATAGCAAGTCTGGTGACAGAAATGAACCGACAGTTTGCAGATAGTGGTGAAACCTGTCTTCAGTGTATAAAAGCATCTTATGATAGCGGTACAGGAAAACTGACATTTACATCGACTCCTCCGTCAAGTGTATCTGATGGTGCGTGGGAGTTAAGAATTGAATCATCTAGCAATTCTGCATGGGCAGCGATATTGGGAACGAAAACAACACCTGCCGAACATTGGTATCAAATGGCAAGACAGGCCTCTCTTACGACTTACTATGCTATTTCCGAAAACATAAATATAGGCAGCGCAAATGATAAACTGACTTTAGATGTCGGAAATGGTGATGTTGTTTTGAACATAGCCCATGGGTCTTATAATAGCAGGGATGCGCTAAAAACTGCTGTGGAGGATGCAATTAAGGGCACTGCTTTGGATGGAGTAGTTACTGTTGAAGTTACAAATGATGGTAAGCTTAAGCTTTTGGCGGACAGTAATACGCTGAATGCCGCAGGAAGCTTTTATAAAGATGTGATCTTATGTAAAAAGACTGCAACAGCTCCTCAAAGTTATATAAAGGAAGGGTCTTATACAGATAGGGATTTTGACGCTGCTTATATTATCGGTCGTAAGAACCTGAAAGAGGAACCCATTGAGATATTTTCCGGGGCAAATGATGTGTTTACCTTTGACTTTGGGTATATAAGCGGAAGCGCAGACACAAGCAGTTATGTAAAGCAGATGAACATAACGATTCCGGAGGGCGTGTATAGTGGGGATGAATTTGCAGCGGTTTTACAGAAAAAAATTGAGGAAAAGTTTGCAGAGGAGGGACTTGAAGATTTTGATATAAAAGTTTCTGTTGGAGGGTTATCTACAGGTGTGGTTGGGTCAAATGATGACACTGCTTTACAGATTGTTGTAGACAGAAAAGCAGATAAAGCTCTGGCTAAGGGACAATATGTTCTAGACGGTATACGGGGAAGCGCGGCAAGCTTCGTTTTTTATAAAACATCGGGAAAGCCGAAGGAAACTTATATTGTTGGAACAAAGGATATATCAAAAGGCGTTGAGTTTAAAGAAGGACAGAATGTTCTTACCTTTGAGGCAGATGGCGTATCATATAAATATACATTTCCAGAGAATACTAACTATACAGGGAAAGAATTTATTGATACACTAAATAATTTGTTTGCGAATGGGGATGACAACAATAATAAGGCGCCGCTCAAGGCTTCTATAGAGAATGGGGCGCTTAAAATTGCACATAAGGCAGTTGGCACACATACCATAACGGATATTGGCGGAAGTGCAAGAGGCGTTATGTTTTTGGAGGAGACGGGAAGAAAGTCCCGTGACCCAATGCTTATTATGGTGGGAGCTGAAGCGGGAGATGTGATGGAAATTCCACGCACACGTGTAAGTTCCTGCTCTCTGGCAATCAATTCTCTTACCCTAAGTAAGCCCAAGTATGCAAATAAAGCGCTTGGACGTATTAAAAACGCAATAAGTATGTTAAGCTCCAGACGCAGTACCTTTGGTACCGCACAGAACCGGCTGGAACATACAGTTAACAATAATAATAATGTTATTGAGAATACGCAGGCGAGCGAATCTGTTATCCGTGATGCGGACATGGCTTTCGAAATAATGGAACAGGCCAAAAATAATTTTATGATGCAGGCTTCCCAGACAATTCTTGCCCAGGCAAACCAGTTGTCGGATATGGTATTAAATCTTCTGCAATAAAAAGCAAACATTAAGAGTCTGGTTAGATATTTTTGTACAATATGAGTATCCATACAATAATTGCTGTTGATGACAGAAAAAGGAAAAGGGTGTATAATGGACAAAAATAATCACAGGGGGCTTGCTTAGGATGGAAATGCTGAAAAAATTATTTGCACCGGTGGATATGACAGATGGTTCACCTTGGAAAAAAATCGTATTATTTACAGTTCCAATGCTGGTTGGGAATATTGCCCAGCAGCTGTATAACACGGTGGACAGTGTGGTTGTTGGAAATTATGTGGGAGATAATGCCTTGGCAGCTGTTGGCAGTGCGGGACCGATTTTAAACCTTCTTATTGTACTATTTGTGGGAATCAGCGTGGGGGCTGGCATTATGGTATCCCAGTATTTTGGCGCAAAACAAAGGGAAGAGCTGTCTGTTACGATTGGAAATTGCGTTACGCTTACAGGAATTGCAACGCTGTTTGTTATGGTTGCGGCGTCTTTGGTGGCAAGACCTTTGCTGGAGCTTTTGGATACGCCGGAATCCATTATTGACTGGTGTCATTCTTATCTGCTGATTTTATTTATTGGTTCCGGAGGACTAGCATATTATAATATTTTAAGCGGTATACTGCGTGGGCTTGGAGACTCTATGTCAGCCCTTGCCTACCTTCTGGTGTCTACATTTGTGAATATTGTACTGGATTTGTTGTTTGTAGCCCAAATGGATATGGGCGTTAACGGTGTGGCGCTTGCAACGGTTATTGCACAGGCGATTTCGGCTCTGCTTTGTCTGATACGGTTAAAAAAAATGAGTACACTTTTTGACTTAAATCCATGTTATTTAAAGCTTCAGAAAAAGCATACTGTAAAGATTATTGAATTGGGACTTCCGTCAGGGATTACCCAGGCAATTCTCTCCATGGCAATGATTGTGGTACAGTCGCTTACCAACAGCTTTGGAGAAATGTTTATTGCAGCTAATGTAATTGTTATGCGTGTGGATGGTTTTGCCATGATGCCCAATTTTTCTTTTGGAACGGCAATGACTACATATGCCGGACAGAATGTAGGAGCTAAAATGTACGAACGGGTTGAGAAGGGTGCAAAACAGGGAACAGCAATTGCAATGGGAACCTCTGCAGCGCTCACCTTTCTGATACTGATATTTGGAAAGTCATTGATGGGAATATTTACAAAAACACCACAACTGGTGGATTTAAGCCGGGAAATGATGGGAATTCTTGCTGTAGGCTATATTGCGATGGCAGTTACACAGAGTCTTTCCGGGGTAATGCGGGGGGCAGGGGACACTATGACTCCTATGTGGATTTCAATTGCAACAACAATATGTATCCATGTACCGATTGCCTATGGAATAGCGTTTTTTACAAGGTCGCCGGAGTTTCCGGGAGGAAGGCAGGAGTGTATCTTTATTTCCCTGCTGGCTTCATGGCTGATTGGCGCAATAATCACCTTCTTCTTTTATAAACGTGGGAAGTGGAAAGGGAGAGCAATTTAATGAACATAAATGAGGAGAGCTTAGACTCTCCTTTTTTGGGCGTCAAATCAGCGCTGCCTCCCATTTCTATGTAAAGTAAATTGTATGATTGCTGTCAAAACCCGGAATATGATATAATAGGTGGGAAAATGAGTCAGTTCATCTATCAGGCGTATAGCAATAAAAAACGCTGTAATGTAAGATGTAGAAAAATGGCGGCAGGCAGGTGTCACAGGAAGGGAAGAACACCATATGCTGCAGGAAAGGAAAGGTATGGACAAGATTAAGGAAATTAAAAAGTTGTGCGAGGAAAAACAAATCCGTATGATTGACTTTAAAATGACGGATATTGACGGACGCTGGCGGCACATTACGATTCCAGTGGAACGGTTTGGAGAAAACACATTTACGTATGGTATTGGGTTTGACGGGTCCAATTATGGATATGCTCCAATAGAAAAAAGTGATATGGTATTTTTACCAGACCCGGATACTGCTTATGTAGACCCTTTTGCCAAGGTTCCTACTCTTACGATGTGTGGAAATGTTTGTACCATTGGCAAAGGAGAAAACAGGCCTTTTGACCAGTATCCCAAAAATGTAAGCCTTCGTGCGGTGGAATATATGAAGGAAAGCGGCATTGCGGACAGAATGGTAATTGGACCGGAATTTGAATTTTATCTGTTTGATAATGTAAGATATGAGGTTTCACCCCAGCAGTGCGGTTACAAGATTGACACCAGACAGGCGGACTGGAACTGCAGTATGGATACGCCGGGAAATAACGGTTATGAAGTGCCATATAAAGGGGGCTATCATATTGCGGCTCCCCAGGATGTGGGGTATGATTTGCGGAGCAGAATGTGTATGATGATGGAGGACTGGGGAATTAAAGTCAAATACCATCATCATGAAGTGGGCGGCCCAGGGCAGATGGAAATTGAGGTTGAGCTTGCAGATATGCCCGTTATGGCAGACAATACGATGATTACTAAATATATTATCAAAAACATGGCGGCACAGGAAGGCAAAACTGCCACATTCCTGCCTAAACCTATTTATCAGGAAGCGGGAAGCGGACTGCATGTCCATATGCTCCTTTTTAAAGATGGAAAACCGTTGTTTTATGATGAGAACGGTTATTCCGGCTTAAGCCGTACTGCCCATTATTTTATAGGCGGTCTGCTTAAACACATTGCATCATTGTGCGCGTTTACCAATCCTTCCACAAATTCCTTTAAGCGTCTGGTGCCGGGATATGAGGCGCCGGTTACTGTTGGCTATGCCACATCCAACAGAAGCGCGGTTATCCGCATTCCTGCCTATGCCAAGTCACCGGAGACGAAGCGGTTTGAGCTTAGAAACCCTGATGGGACTGCCAATCCTTATTACGCATATGCGGCGATTTTAATGGCAGGCCTGGATGGGATTGAGAAACAAATCGACCCGGCAGAAAATGGGTGGGGACCATATGACTTTAACCTTTACACGCTGTCAGAAGAAGAGCAGAAGAAAATTAAAGGACTTCCTAAGTCTCTGGGAGAAGCGCTGGATGCGTTGGAAGCAGACCATGATTATCTGACAAAGGGAGGTGTTTTCCCACAGAGGCTTATTGATATCTGGGTTGCACGCAAGCGGAAGGAATTAAAGCAGCTGGAACAGATTCCCAATCCGGCAGAGTTCAAAATGTACTATGATTTATAGGACGGGTGTACTGGTATGTTTTAAATATTTCCGTTTTTAAACTGCATAATCATTTCTCTGGTAAGGCTTAAATGGTCGTCTTCCAGAGCGATTTCATCCCTGTGAAACCAGGCGGCTTCCGACAATTCACTGGTATCCAAAGTGATAGTGTCGGAACCGTCCAAATCACAGAAGAATCCCATTAGAAGGCTTCCCGAAAATGCCCATGGCTGGCTTTTGTAGTAGCGGATATTTTTTATATGTAATCCAACCTCTTCCATGACTTCCCGTGTAACTGTCTGTTCTGCGTTTTCCCCAATTTCTGTAAATCCTGCAATAAGAGCATAATTAGTATAGGTCCGTCCGGCATATTTACTCATCAGAATTTTATCTCCATTTAAAACGCCTACAATAACGGCAGGAGAAATCTTTGGGTAAATCATATTGCGGCAGTGGGGGCATAAGAGCATCCGTTCTTTGTGGTCCGGCATGGTTTTCTGCCCGCAGCGTCCGCAAAACTGGTTTGCCTGATACCAACTGAAAAGATGATGGGCGGTGATGCCTGCAAAAGCAGTATGACGGGAAGCTGCGGTCCTGAAAATCCGTACATCCTCATAGGTATAGCCGGAAAGCAGGATGCGGGGAGCCTCATTACCGTTGCCTTGACTTAAGTTGTGGGAAGGATATGCCAAAAAGTATTTATAATTGTCTATACTAAAAAGATAGCAGTAAGTACATGGATAACTTTCCAGCTCCTTTAGCAGGGGGTAGCGGAGCCGTCCCTCTTTAAACCGCACAAGAACGGTGTTTTTGTGGAAAACCAGAATAAAGTCGTTTTCATCCGGAGTAATATCCTTGTATTCGTTGTGGTAAATCTTTGGAGTAATGTCCTGTATCATTTTATTGTTCCTTTCGTAGGTCTGGAAATAATTTTTATGGCAGCCTGATTATTTCTATGATAATATGTAAATGTTCCAAGGTCAATATTGTGGCGGCCCCCAAATGCTTATTGCCGTTTATGGGGCTGCGCTATGCACAATAACTGGTTATTAACGAGGGTGGAAATTTATGAAATGGATGAAATTTAGAATAAAAACAACAACAGAGGCAGAAGACATTATTATCAGCGCCTTATATGACATAGGGCTTGAGGGGGCGCAGATTGAGGACAAGGTTCCGCTTACTGCACTTGAAAAGGAAGAGATGTTTGTAGATATTATTCCTGAAGGGCCTAAAGATGATGGAATTGCTTACTTAAGCTTTTTTGTGGAAGAAAAAGAGGGAGAACAGGCAGCGGGTAGCGGATACCCTGCATTGGTTTTAAATGGGGAGGAAACTACAGCAGAAGAAATTTTGGAAAGTGTTAAAGTGCAGCTGCTGGAACTTCAGGAGTTTTTGGATATTGGAGAGGGAACGATTGCGCTGGAGGAGACGGAGGACATTGACTGGATTAACAACTGGAAACAATACTTTCACCAGTTTACAATCGGAGATGTATTGGTTGTTCCCTCCTGGGAAGAAGTAAAGCCAAAGGATAAGGACAAAATGATTCTCCACATTGACCCAGGCACTGCGTTCGGGACAGGAATGCACGACACGACTCAGCTGTGTATCAGAGCGCTTTGCAGGTATGTGAAACCGGATACCATGCTTCTTGATGTGGGGACAGGGAGCGGTATTCTGGCTATTCTTTCTATTATGTTCGGGGCAAAGGGGGCTGTAGGCACTGACCTTGACCCATGTGCCATTGATGCTGTCAGGGAAAATAAAGAAGCAAACGGTATACCAGAGGATGCCTTCCGGTTGATTATTGGTAATATTATAACAGAAGAAAATATCCGCAATCAGGTGGGACATGAGTGTTATGATATTGTGACTGCCAATATTCTGGCGGAAGTGCTGGCGCCCCTTACGCCAGTGATTGTGCGCCAGTTAAAAAAGGGTGGTATTTACATTACATCTGGAATTATTGACGACAAGGAAAAGACAGTAACAGAAGCAATAAAAGCAGCAGGTCTTGAAATACTTGAGGTGAATTACCAGGGAGAATGGGTCGGAATTGTGGCGCGAAAGCCCATGTAAGGTTATTTGGGGGAGGATAGTGATATGCACCAGTTCTTTGTAGAGCCGGAACAGATTCAAGGGAAGCAGATTATAATTACAGGAAGAGACGTAAATCATATTAAAAATGTACTGCGCATGAAACCGGGGGAAGAAATTTCTGTAAGTAACGGCCAGGATGGAAAGGAGTACCGCTGCGGAATTGAAGAACTTGGGGAAGAAGAAATAATTTGTGAGCTTCGCTTTGTGAAAGAGGAAGGAGTGGAGCTTCCATCCAAAATTTATCTTTTCCAGGGCCTTCCCAAAGGAGATAAAATGGAGCTGGTCATCCAGAAGGCGGTGGAGCTTGGAGCATTTGAGATTATACCAGTAGTATCAAAGCGCGCAGTAGTAAAACTGGATAAAAAGAAGGCGGAAAATAAAATTGCAAGATGGCAGAAAATTGCAGAAGCGGCAGCCGGACAAAGCAAAAGAAGGATTATACCACAGGTAAAAGAGGTCATGAGCTTCCAGGAAGCATTACATTACAGTAAATGTGCGTTAAAGAGGATAATTCCTTATGAACTGGCAGAAGATATAGAAAAAACCAGGCAAATTTTTGATAGCCTTAAACCGGGAGAGGACATCGCAGTATTTATCGGGCCGGAAGGCGGTTTTGGTAATGACGAGATTGAGGAGGCGGTAAAGGAAGGGGCTATGCCCATTACTTTAGGAAAACGTATTTTGCGGACAGAGACGGCCGGGATGACAGTTCTTTCTATATTGATGTACCATTTGGAGCAATAATCATATAGTAATAGTAGGATAAAAACGAATACTCTGTTTAGAAAGGCCAGTGAAATTATGGAGGTATATTTAGATAATTCGGCAACCACCAGATGCTTTGACGAGGTAGCTGCCCTGATGACCCAGATTATGTGTGAAGACTACGGAAATTCCTCAAGTCTCCATAGAAAGGGCGTTCAGGCAGAGAAATATATCCGTTATGCAAAGGACGTAATTGCCAGAAATTTAAAAGTAAATGAAAAAGAAATATTTTTTACTTCAGGGGGAACGGAGGCGGATAATCTAGCCATCAGGGGGTGCGCCCATGCAAACTGCCGTAGCGGAAGGCATTTAATCACTACCCAAATTGAGCATCCCGCCATCCTTCAGACAATGAAACACTTAGAGGAAGAGGGCTTTAGAGTAACATATCTGCCAGTTGATAAAAAGGGATGTATCCGTCTGGAAGATTTGGAGAGAGCCATTACAGGAGAAACTATACTGGTTTCAATCATGCACACCAACAATGAAGTTGGCTCCCTTCAGCCAGTTGCGCAGGCGGGGGCGCTGATAAAGAGAATGAATCCTAAAATACTGTTTCATGTGGATGCCGTACAGGGGTACGGAAAGTTCAGAATTTACCCGAAGAAGATGAAAATTGACCTGTTGTCTGTCAGCGGCCATAAGATTCATGGGCCTAAGGGCATTGGTTTCCTTTATATAGATGAAAAAGTGAAGATAAAGCCTATTATTTTCGGCGGAGGACAGCAGGGAGGAATCCGGTCAGGAACAGAAAATGTACCTGCAGCGGCCGGGCTTGCAAAAGCTGTGGAACTTATTTATGGAAATCTGGATAAAGAGGTGGAAAGGCTTTACCAGCTTAAAAGAGCTTTTGTGGAAGGGGTAGAGAAAATTGACAATGTGGTGTTAAATGGGCATTTTGATGAAACAGGCGCTCCCCATGTGGTCAGTGTTTCCATAAGAGGCGTTAAAAGTGAAGTTCTTCTCCATGCGTTAGAGGACCGGGAAATCTATGTGTCGGCAGGAAGCGCCTGCTCTGCCCGCAAACCGCAACCCTCGGCGACTTTACGGGCAATGGGAGTGGAGCAGGAGCTGCTTGGTTCCACAATCCGTTTTAGCTTTTCTGTGTTTACCACCATGGATGAAATAAACTATACTTTGCAGACAATGTATGATATAATTCCTATGCTTAGAAAATATACCAGACGTTAAAAGAAAACAGCATCTGTCCGGACCAAACCTGGGAAATCCGAAGACGCCTGGTTTAGGCAGTCTCAAATGTTTCTGCCTACCAAGGCGCCGGCAGGACAGATGCAACACTTTCAATCAGAAAATAATGGGGTGTTACGTTTAGAAAAGAGGATGTATGTTTACTGTATTTTTGATAAAATATGCGGAGATTGGCGTAAAGGGAAAGAATAAATATCTGTTCGAAGAAGCCTTGGCCCAGCAGGTGAAGTATGCACTGAAAAGGTGCGAAGGGGAGTTTAAGGTGTCAAGAACAGACGGACGGATTTATGTACATGCATTGACAGAGTTTGATTATGAGGAAACTGTGGACAACTTAAGGACTGTGTTCGGCATATCGGGTATCTGCCCTGTTATTCATGTGGAGGATGAGGGATTTGAAAAGCTGGCGGATACAGTGACAGATTATGTGGATAAAGTATATGAGGACAAGCATATTACGTTTAAGGTACAGGCAAGAAGGGCAAGAAAAAATTATCCAATAAATTCTGTTGACCTGAATAAGGAGCTGGGGAGCCGGGTGCTTTCCGCCTTTCCCGAAATGAAGGTGGACGTACATCATCCGGATGTAATGCTGCACGTGGAAATCCGTGAAAAAATATATATTTATTCTATTGAAATACCAGGTCCGGGGGGAATGCCGGTGGGAAGTAACGGCAAGGCAATGCTCCTTTTATCAGGGGGAATTGATTCTCCGGTGGCTGGTTATATGATTGCCAAAAGAGGGGTAAAGATAGATGCGGTTTATTTTCATGCGCCTCCTTATACAAGTGACAGGGCAAAACAAAAGGTCATTGACCTGGCAAAACAGGTGGCCCGCTATGCAGGTCCTGTTTATCTTCATGTTATTAATTTTACAGAGATACAGCTATATATTTATGAAAAGTGTCCTCATGAAGAGCTTACAATCATTATGCGCAGATATATGATGCGGATTGCGGAGATGATTGCAAAGAAGAATGACTGTCTTGGCCTTATTACGGGGGAAAGCATTGGACAGGTGGCTTCTCAGACGGTACACTCTCTTGCTGTAACAAATGAGGTATGCACCCTTCCTGTGTTCCGGCCGCTGATTGGTTTTGATAAGATGGAAATCGTGGATATTGCAGAAAAGATAGGAACCTATGAAACCTCAATTCTGCCTTTTGAGGATTGCTGTACAATCTTTGTGGCGAAACATCCTGTGACCAAGCCCAATTTAAATGTAGTTAAGCGGCATGAACAAAATCTGGAGGAAAAAATAGATAAACTGGTGCAGCAGGCGCTGGATATGGACGAAGTAATGATTGTTAAATGGGAATAGAGCAAAGAAAAAAGAGCTGGCCAGCTGCCAGCTCACTATGTTCCTTAAATCATGTAAGGCTTTAATGTGTCAAGAACCTCATTAATGTTTTCTTCTGCATGGATATTCAAATCGATAGGCTTGGATAAATCTAAACTGAAGATACCCATAATGGATTTAGCGTCTATTACGTATCTTCCGGATACCAAATCAAAGTCATAATCGAACTTCGTAATATCGTTTACAAAAGATTTTACCTTGTCAATTGAATTTAATGAAATCTGAACTGTTTTCACTGGAACAACCTCCTTCCGTCTCTTCATATCTTTATGCTATTATAGTAAAGGGTTAACAGTGAAAAGTCAATGATAAAACAAAACAAAAAAATTGGTGGCTGATATGAAAAGTGTGGCATTTCATAATCTTGGGTGTAAAGTAAATGGATACGAAATGGACTATATGCAACAAATATTGCAGGAAAAGGGCTATCGCATTGTACCATTTGCTGGAAAAGCCGATATATATATTGTAAACACCTGTACGGTAACTAACATTGCAGACAGAAAAAGCAGACAGATGCTTCACCGGGCAAAGAAAATGAATCCTGATTCCGTTGTAGTGGCGGTAGGATGTTATGTGCAGACAGGGCAGGAGGATGCGCTTAAGGATGGGAGCATAGACCTTGCTATTGGTAATAACAGGAAAAAGGACATTGTTTCTATATTGGAAGAGTATCTGGCGGCCAGAGATAAAAAAGAGAAGGAAAAAGAAAGAAAAACCCTGCATGGAAAAACGATTATAGATATTGCCCATACCAAAGAGTATGAACCCATGAATCTGACCCATGCGGCAGGACATACCAGAGCTTATGTGAAGGTACAAGACGGCTGCAACCAGTTTTGCTCTTATTGTATTATCCCTTATGCCAGAGGGAGGGTCAGGAGCCGTGAAGTGGAGGACGTTATACAGGAAGTAAAAGGTCTTGCACAAAATGGATACCGGGAAGTAGTGCTTTCAGGCATTCACCTAAGTTCCTATGGCATGGAAAGGGAAAATGATTTTTCAGGCAGCAGGCTTTTGCAGCTGATACAGGCGGTCTGGAAGAGTGGTGTAATGGAACGCATCCGGCTTGGCTCTCTGGAACCCAGAATCATTACAGAGGAGTTTGTGCAGGGACTAAAAGATTGTGCCGGGTTATGCCCCCATTTCCACCTTTCGCTGCAAAGTGGATGTGATATGGTGCTTAAAAGAATGAATAGAAAATATTCTGCCAGGGAATATTATGAAAAGGTATGCTTATTAAGAAAGCATTTTGATGCGCCGGCCATAACTACAGATGTAATAGTGGGATTTCCGGGAGAAACAGAGGATGAGTTTGAAGAAACTGTGGGGTTTTTAAGGCAGGTTGGCTTTTATGAAATGCACATATTTAAATATTCTCAAAGAAAGGGAACGCCTGCTGCAGCTATGGAAGGACAGATACCTGAAAGTATAAAAACGAACAGAAGCAGCAGATTATTATCGCTTGGCAGGGAAATGTCCGGTATATTCAGAGAACATTATTTACATAAGAAAACAGAAGTGCTATTTGAGGAAGAAAAAATAATAAATGGTGTGAGATACCAGGTGGGTCATACGAAAGAATACATTCGTGGGGCGGTAAAAACTGATGAACAGCTTACAGGCCGGATATTGACAGGTGAGCTGACGGATTTTCTTGAACCGGATATTTTGCTGTTTTGTCCGCAAATACATTGAATTTTCTGAAAAAATGGAGTAAGATAAAAACGAACGGATGTTGTGATTAAGAGGTGGCATTTATGCAGGATTTAGGAAATACACAATTTTTCAGGGTAGAGACAGATACCACAAGCGTAAAAGAGATACTTGCGGAAGTTTATGCGGCATTGACAGAGAAGGGATACAATCCTGTAAATCAGATTGTTGGTTACATTATGTCCGGAGACCCCACATATATCACCAGTTATAAAAATGCCAGAAGCCTTATCATGAAGGTGGAGCGGGATGAACTGGTAGAAGAAATGCTGACAGAATACATTAAAAATAATCATTGGAGATAAAAGATAAATATGCGGATCATGGGATTGGATTTCGGTTCAAAAACAGTCGGGGTGGCTATTAGCGACCCGTTGCTTATCACGGCGCAAGGAATAGAAATTATCAAAAGAAAAGAAGAAAACAAACTGCGCCAAACGCTGGCAAGAATTGAAGCGCTGATTGAGGAATATCAGATAGGGGAAATTGTTCTGGGCCTGCCTAAAAATATGAATGATACATTAGGAAGCAGGGCAGAACTTACAATGGAATTTAAGGACAAGCTGGAGAGACGCACCGGATTGCCGGTACATACGTGGGATGAAAGATTAACCACGGTGGCTGCTGACAAAACCATGATAGAAGCAAAAATACGGCGGGAAAACCGCAAAGAATTTGTAGATAAGATTGCAGCCGTGCTTATTTTGCAGGGTTTTTTGGATTGTAAAGGACAGGGAGAGAAATAATTGGAGAAAGTAAAATTTACGCTGGATACACAGGAGAACGTAGACTTTTATGTGTTAGAACAAACAAAGCTTGGCGGCAGCTCTTACCTTCTGGTGACGGATGTACCGGAGGGCGATGGGGAAGCTCTGATACTTAAGGAAGTTTCCGGGCAGGGAGGCAAGGAAAGCGTTTACGAAATTGTGAGCGATGAGACAGAAATGGCGGCGGTAGCCTCTGTGTTTGAAAATCTGCTTGAGGATGTGGAACTTAGATAAGTGTAAAAGCGAAGCTGTTTATAAAAAATGTAGTTACGGCAGGTGCATCATCTGAATCGGTTATTATGGATGAGGCTTAGTTCGTCATGGAGTCGGGAGCGGAAAAAGGACGGATAAGAGCGGAGGATGAGGCTTTGCGGATACTGCTAAAGTGGAGGTAGAACTGATTGAAGAAAAATGAAAAAAGCAGCTCAGGACTGAAGGTAATCCCCCTTGGAGGTTTTGAGCAGATTGGCATGAACATTATTGCCTTTGAGTATGAAGACAGCATTATTGTGGTGGACTGCGGTCTTTCTTTTCCGGAAGATGATATGCTTGGGATTGACCTGGTGATACCGGATGTAACTTATTTAAAAAACAATGTGGAGAAGGTGAAAGGGTTTGTTATCACCCATGGGCATGAAGACCATATAGGCGCTCTGCCTTATGTGCTGCGGGATATTAATGTTCCGATTTATGCCACAAAGCTCACCATGGGAATAATTGAAAATAAATTAAAGGAACATAATTTAACGAATAATACAAAACGGAAAGTAGTTAAATTTGGACAATCTATTAATTTGGGCAAATTCCGTATTGAGTTTATTAAAACAAATCACAGCATTGTGGATGCGGCAGCTCTGGCTATTTATTCACCTGCAGGTATTGTTATTCACACCGGGGATTTTAAAGTTGATTATACACCGGTATTTGGGGATGCCATTGATTTACAGCGATTTGCAGAAATCGGGAAAAAGGGCGTGCTGGCGCTGATGTGTGATTCTACAAATGCGGAAAGGCCGGGATTTACCCCTTCAGAGCGTACAGTTGGCAAAACATTCGATACCCTTTTCCAGGAGCATAAAAACACCCGGATTATTATTGCAACATTTGCTTCCAATGTGGACAGAGTCAGGCAGATAATCAATTCTGCATATAAATTTGAACGAAAAGTAGTTGTGGAAGGCCGGAGCATGGTAAATATTATTGAAACGGCCACTACACTGGGGTATCTTAGCGTTCCGGAGAATACGTTAATTGACATTGAACAGCTGAAAAACTATCCTGATGAAAAAACGGTTATTATTACAACTGGCAGTCAGGGGGAGAGCATGGCAGCTTTAAGCCGGATGGCCGAGGATAACCATAAAAAAATTTCAATTGGACCAAAGGACACAGTTATTTTTTCCTCAAATCCTATTCCTGGAAATGAAAAGGCAGTTACAAATGTGATTAATGAGCTTTTGCTTAAAGGAGCAGATGTGATATTCCAGGATGTGCATGTTTCAGGACATGCCTGCCAGGAGGAAATCAAACTGATTTACACTCTGGTGCGTCCTAAGTATGCAATTCCTGTTCACGGTGAATATAAACATTTGAAGGCGCAGGCTAAGGTTGCAAGAGAGCTGGGTTATGCCAAAGAAAATATTTTTATACTGCAGTCAGGAGATGTGCTGGAGCTGACAGAAGATAAGGCGCAGATTACGGGCAAGGTGCCAGTAGGCGATATTCTGGTGGACGGACTTGGCGTAGGGGATGTCGGTAATATTGTTCTCCGTGACAGGCAGCACCTTGCAGAGGATGGTATTTTGATAGTAGTGCTTGGGCTTGACGGAGCTACAGATGAATTGGTTAGCGGACCGGATATTGTATCAAGAGGATTTGTGTATGTCAGAGAATCAGACGAATTAATGGATGAAGCCAGGGTCGTTGTAAATGAAGCGGTGGACGGCTGCCTTAGCAGGGGTGTAGCTGACTGGGGTAAATTGAAAAGTTCCATTAAGGATTCTCTGGGTGAATATGTATGGAAAAAAACCAAAAGACGTCCCATGATTCTGCCTATTATAATGGAAATATAAGGAGATTACCATCGTGAAAGACAAACAAATGGAAGAAGCGGCTGAAAGATTTGTGGGAGCGATTAAAAATACAGATACTTACAAAAACTATTTTGAACAGCTGGAGAGAATAAAGAAGACACCAGAGCTTTTTGACAGGGTCAATGAGTTCCGGCAGCGGAATTTTGAGATACAAAACACAACACAGGTGAATGAACTTTTTGATAAAATGGGAGCCTTTGAAAAAGAGTATGAAAAATTCCGGGAAAATCCAGTGGTAGATGATTTCCTTAAGGCAGAGCTGGCTTTTTGCAGGCTGATGCAGGAAATCAATGTATTTATTACTGAAGAGCTGGACTTTGAATAGCCTGCAGACTCTGGGAAAGGGACGGTATTTTCATGAATGCAAAATATTTGATAGTTACTATGCTGGAACTGATAGTAAAGGTTGCGGTTATTGCGGCGTTTGTAGTGTTTGTTTTTCGCGGCGCTGTGACGGCATATGACTTTGGCTACCGGGTGTTTGCGGATGAGCCGGTATCTGTTTCAGACGGAAGAACAATGACAATAGGCGTTGGTGCGGATATGTCCATAAAAGAAATTGCTGGGATGCTGGAAGAAAAAGGGCTGATTGAGGATGCAAATCTGTTTATTGTCCAGGAATTGCTTTCTGCCCACCACAAAAAAATACTTCCAGGTATTTATGATTTAAGTACGGATATGACAGCGGAACAAATGCTGGAAATTATGTCCACTTCTTCTGAAAAGGAAAGTGAAGAGTGATAAAGGGTGATAGATTGTGATTACGGATGAAAGGGTCAATGTGTTTATCAGCTCGTTTGATACGGGCAACACTCCTTTTTTGAATGATTTGGAGCAGCTAGCGCTAAAAACGGGGGTGCCTGTAATAAGGCCGCAGGTCCAGAGCCTTTTAAAGCTTTTACTTGCAATGAAAAAGCCGGGAAAGATTTTGGAGGTTGGAACAGCCATTGGATTTTCCGCATTGCTTATGAAAGAGTATGGGCCAGAGGACTGTAAAATTACCACAATAGAAAAATACGAAAAAAGAATTCCTCTGGCACTGGAGAATTTCAAAAAAGCGGGCAGGGAAAAAGAAATTACCCTTCTTGCAGGCGATGCGTTTCAGATTTTAAAAGAGCTGGAAGGACCATATGATTTTATCTTTATGGATGCTGCAAAGGGGCAATATATTCACTTTCTTCCGGATATCTTAAGGCTGATGCCTGAAGGAGGGGTGCTGGTTACGGATAATGTCCTTCAGGATGGGGATGTGATGGAATCACGCTTTGCGGTAACTAGAAGGGACCGTACAATCCACAGCAGGATGCGGGAATATCTTTATGCGCTTAAACATAACGGGCAGCTGCAAACAGATATACTTCCAGTGGAGGACGGGGTAACTATAAGC
Organism: uncultured bacterium; assembly: GCA_947088515.1. Classification (GTDB taxonomy): domain Bacteria; phylum Bacillota; class Clostridia; order Lachnospirales; family Lachnospiraceae; genus Suilimivivens. The sequence goes on along the minus strand of CAMUHA010000009.1, from coordinate 4,626 downwards.
GTGAAAATTAAACAATAATTTTTAGAAACTGATTTCTGCATGAAAAGGGAGAAGGAAAAATGCGTAGACCTGAGCTTTTGATACCTGCCAGCTCTCTGGAGGTTTTAAAGACAGCAGTGCTGTTTGGGGCCGATGCGGTTTATATAGGTGGTGAAGCCTTTGGACTGCGTGCCAAAGCAAAAAATTTTTCCAGGCAGGAGATGCGGCAAGGAATTGATTTTGCGCATTCTCATGGCGTAAAAGTACATGTGACGGCAAATATTTTAGCCCACAATAGCGATATTGAAGGGGCAAAAGAATATTTCAGGGAGCTGCAGGAGATGGAACCAGATGCACTGATTATTGCAGACCCAGGTATGTTTGCGCTTGCAAAAGAAATCTGTCCCCAAATAGACATCCATATTTCCACTCAGGCAAATAACACCAATTATATGACTTATCTTTTCTGGCATAAGATGGGGGCAAAACGAGTGGTTTCCGCAAGGGAGCTTTCTCTGAAGGAAATAAAAGAAATCCGGGAAAAAATTCCGCAGGAGATGGAAATAGAAAGCTTTATTCATGGGGCAATGTGTATCTCTTATTCTGGGAGATGTCTGCTTAGCAGTTATTTTACAGGACGGGATGCCAATCAGGGAGCCTGTACCCACCCCTGCAGATGGAAGTACGCTGTGGTAGAGTAAAAACGGCCGGGAGAATATCTTCCGGTTTATGAGAATGAAAGAGGAACCTACATTTTTAATTCCAAAGACCTGTGCATGATAGAATATATTCCTGAAATGATAGATGCCGGCATAGACAGCTTTAAAATAGAAGGCAGAATGAAAACTGCACTGTATGTGGCGGCGGTGGCAAGAACATACCGAAAGGCAATTGACGACTATCTGGAATCAGAGGATAAATACCGTTCTAATATGGAATGGTACCGGAAGGAAATTGCAAAGTGCACTTATCGTCAGTTTACCACTGGATTTTATTTTGGAAAGCCGGATGAAAGTACTCAGATTTATGATAATAACACTTACGTCAATGAGTATGCTTATCTTGGAATGGTGGAAGAAATATCTGATGAAGGGCATGTTCGCATAGAACAGAAAAATAAGTTTTGTGTGGGGGAGCAGATAGAAATTATGAAGCCGGACGGGCAAAACATTAAGGTGCAGGTTTTGTCAATGACCACTTTGGAAGGTGAGGCAGTGGAAAGCGCCCCTCATTCCAGACAGATATTGTGGGTAGAATTAAGTGGAGAGGCAAAAAAGTATGATATATTAAGGGTCCGTAAACAGACATAATGTGCAGAAGTATTTAAAAACTAAAAAAAGGTATTGCAATTTAACGGATTATACGGTATCTTTATGAAAAAGAAGGAAGAACTTCTAAAATAAATTCTGAACAAAGATGTTCCAATGTAATTTGGGGCATTTTTTATTTTTTCATGAATGAAAACAGGAAAGGGAGCTTAAAAATGAACGAAGTTATTAATGTTGAGGAACTTTTTGCCAGTAAGGTATTTACCCGTGCAGTGATGAAAGAACGCCTGCCTAAAAACGTGTATAAGGAAGTTGTATGGGTAATGGATAATGGGGGTGAATTGTCTTTGGCTACTGCGGATGTTGTAGCCAAAGAGATGAAGGATTGGGCAGTGGAAAATGGGGCTACCCATTATACCCACTGGTTTCAGCCACTTACGGGAATTACAGCGGAGAAGCACGATTCTTTTGTTTCCCACCCGGATGAAAACGGAAAAATGCTGATGGAATTTTCTGGAAAAGAGCTGATTAAAGGTGAACCAGATGCTTCTTCTTTTCCCTCCGGCGGACTGCGGGCTACTTTTGAAGCCAGAGGATATACTGCATGGGATATGACCTCTCCTGCTTTTTTAAAAGAAGACGCTACAGGAGTGATTCTCTGTGTTCCCACAGCTTTCTGCTCTTATAAAGGGGAGGCGCTGGATAAAAAAACACCTTTGCTCCGCTCTATGGAAGCAATAAGCGAGCAGGCGTTGCGTATTGTAAAGCTGTTTAAAAATTCAGAAGCAAAAAGGGTAGTTGCCAGTGTAGGGCCGGAACAGGAATACTTTCTGGTGGACCGGGATAAGTATTTAAAAAGGCCAGACCTTGTTTTTACCGGGCGTACCTTGTTTGGAGCGCCAGCTCCCAAAGGCCAGGAACTGGAGGACCATTATTTTGGAACGATCCGGGAACGTATCGGTGCATTTATGAAGGATTTGAATATTGAGCTGTGGAAACTGGGCGTTACAGCCAAAACCCAGCATAATGAAGTGGCTCCTGCGCAGCATGAGCTGGCGGCTATTTATGAAACAGCTAACATTGCCGTGGACCATAATCAGCTGGTGATGGAGACTATGAAAAAAGTGGCAGGGCGCCATGGTTTAACCTGTCTCCTTCATGAGAAGCCTTTTGCAGGTGTGAATGGTTCCGGTAAGCATAATAACTGGTCACTTGCAACTGATAATGGTGTAAATTTACTTGACCCTGGGGAGACGCCCAATGAAAACATTCAGTTTTTATTGGTATTAGCCTGTGTGGTTAAGGCGGTAGATATTCACGCGGATTTGCTCCGTCAAAGCGCTTCTGACGTGGGGAATGACCACAGACTGGGGGCAAATGAAGCGCCTCCGGCTATTATCTCTATCTTTCTTGGGGAACAGCTGGAGGATGTGGTTAAGCAGCTGGTGGAAACCGGAGAGGCGGCCAGGTGCCTGGAAGGGGGCAAACTGGAAACCGGAGTATCTACGCTGCCTGATTTTGTGAAGGATGCAACAGACAGAAACAGAACTTCCCCCTTTGCGTTTACAGGGAATAAATTTGAATTCCGTATGGTTGGGTCAGCTGATTCTGTTGCCAGCCCTAATACGATTTTGAATGCTATTGTTGCGGAGGCATTTTGCGAAGCGGCAGATATTCTGGAAAAGGCAGATGATTTTGACCTGGCAGTCCATGACCTGATAAAAGAATATCTTACCAAGCATCAGAGAATCATATTTAATGGAGATGGATATTCAGATGAATGGGTAGTTGAGGCGGAAAGAAGAGGCCTTCCCAATATTAAGTCCATGGTTGAGGCGGTGGATACTCTTACAACTGATAAATCTGTCAATTTGTTTAAGAAGTTTGGTATTTTTACTAAAGCGGAATTGGAATCCCGTGAAGAGGTTTTATATGAAATATACGCAAAGACGATTAACATTGAGGCGCTTACCATGATAGATATGGCTTCAAAACAGATAATTCCTGCCGTGGTGCGTTATACAAAAACGCTTGCAGACACAGTAATTGCTGTAAAAGAAGCGGGAGCAGATGCGTCTGTCCAGATATCAATTTTACAGGAGGTTTCAGAAAAGCTTGCGGATATGAAAGCGGCTTTAACAAAACTTAAGAAGGCAGAGGCCAAAGCAGGCACTATAAACAATGCAAAAGAAAGGGCTTTTTATTATAAAGATGAAGTGAAAAATGCTATGGACGAACTTAGGGCGCCAGTGGATGCGGCAGAAATGCTGGTGGATAAAGAGGTATGGCCGATGCCGACTTATGGAGACCTGATATTCGAGGTATGATTAATAGACAGCAAAGGGTGTTTGTATAAATATATAATAACAGCCTCCGGGTCAATAGCCGGAGGCTGTCTTAAGATATCAGATTAATCAACTTTGATTTCCAGATAGCCCAGAAGTTTACTAATGTCATATTCGGGAATAATTCAGAGAGTAGAATCAAAAAATTTGCCGTCATAGTGTACCAGATAATGACAGTACCGTCCCATTTTCTCCATAAGGATACAGCATTTTGGAAGAGAAGCTTCCAAGCCTTCTGTGTAAACAATGACGTCACTGTGGTCAATGCCATAATAATTTAAAGCAGAAATTACACGGCCCATGGTAGCCTGCCACTCACGGCAGTCCATAACACTGATGACCTCAGCAATGGTGATGCCGGCAAGCATAGCAACGCAGGTCTGACCGCAAAGTCCGTCTTCAGGTTGGATAATGATATCAATTTTGTCGATTTTTCGAATAGGCTTATCAAAGCTGTAGGGGCTGTTCTGATTCATATGAATCAGGCTTCCAGTGATGTGGAGAAGAATTTTGTGTACTTTATTGATGTCAATATGGGAAACATCTTCTTCCTGTAAGTGAATTTTGTAATTCCCTTTTTCTTCAGGGAGAAGTTCGCAATCAATGATTTTGTTGTCAAGAACCAGCGCAGCTTTGATCACATCCCGCTGCTTGCAGACTTCCCAGACATTAAAAGGAATGCGGATAGTATAAATGTTTTCCACTTTTTCAATTTTGCCATTAAAGAAATACCTCATAATTGTAACCTCCTGGTGATGGAATGTATTAGTAAACGCTTTCGTAACTAAACGATAACAGATTTTTAAAGACTTGAAAACTACTTTTTTTATTAATTAGTTAAAGTATTAAAAAAAATACAGCATGTCAAAAAAGTAACAATCTTTGTGTATTTTGCACAAAAAAATAGACAATATTTATAAAAATATTTTCATTTTTTTGCTTGCAAAAAACTAAATAATTTAGTACAATATGTAAAGTGATTGATGGGCTATCGCCAAACGGTAAGGCAACGGACTCTGACTCCGTCATTTCAA
>CAMUHA010000008.1 GCA_947088515.1 uncultured bacterium | reverse complement strand
AACACCAGCCTTCCAAGCTGGATACGTGGGTTCGATTCCCATCACCCGCTTTTTTTATTTTTAAATGGGAAGCCTGCAGAGACAGAACTTCCCATTTTTTTACCTATATTTACTTTTTAATTGTTAAGTTCAATCCTTTCCGTAAGCGCCTCTTTCCCATTATATTTCACTGTTACCGGAGCCTCATCTGAAAGCAATAACAGAAAATACGCAGACTCGTCCCTGCGGGCTTGCACAATCTCTATCTCCCATCCATCCGTTGTCCGTTCAGGCTTATAGGCATATTCCCATCCGCCCATATAGTAAAGATACTGGCATCCGTCTAAGCAAATCACATACCAGGTCCTGACAGCACAATTATCCATCGCCTCCGCCACACGCTCTGGCAGCTGCTCCTTCATCATCCGCACAACGCCGCTCTCTGCGCAGTCCTCCTGCGCTGCCCCTCCTTCATCATCAGATACGTTATTGTCTCCCAAAAGCTCTTTTATCTCATCTTCTGTCATGTAATCCACACCCACAATCTGTTCTTTATCATCCCGTGTAATACGGATGTTTGCAGCGCCTTCCGGGTTCATATCCAGCCTTACAAAGGAACTGTCCGGCCTGGAATCCAACAAAATACCAACCATGCTTCCCTGATAATAATAAGCTGTGCCTTCCCTTGTTATACCAAATTTCTGATACTCTTCCAGAAGCTTCTTTTCCAGATTTTCTTTCATCTTATCCAGTTCCTCTGTTTTACCCATATCACCCAAAAGCATTGACTGAAAACCGGCACGGTCGTCCCTAGCTGCCCTTGCAAGCCATTCTTCCTTCGTTTTGGTGTCCATACTGCCTGTCAGTACGGAAAAAAATGCAATCTTATCATCTTCATAGGCTTTCTTTCCAAAATAGTCAACCAGAGGACTGTCTGCCTTCAGCTGCCCCACTCCTACAGAGAAGCTCGAAATATCCTCATCCAAATAGCATTTTTCCAAAAACCGGGCCTGCGTTTTTTCATCCAGCAATGCAAATACTGCCGCAAACTGCAAAAGACTATTCTCCTGATAGTAAACCTCTGCCAGTTCTTCCGTCCTTGCATCTCCAACATTTTGGACACTTACCACTATTGGACGGATAAGCGGAAATTCCGTTTCCGCCGTTTCTTCATACATGCGGGTAAGCAACGCTGTCAGAGCCGCAAACATGTCCATATCTTCCAAAATATTTTTGCATCCGTCCGTGCATAGAACAGTCATCGAACTGCCATCCGGCATTAATATTTCCCTGCCTGCATATTCCTTATCAGCATCCTGCCTGACATTCCAGCCTATTTCAAAAAGATAAGGCGCCTGATAATATCCCTCCTGCGTATACCGGAAAGCGGACGCATTATCCTCCTTTGCAGCGGACAACGGAAACGCATCGTCCGCCTTCGAGCCGGGGCTGGCATAGGCTCCCATTGCCACAGCTCCCACTGTAAATAAAAAAGTTGATAATGCCGTCAATAAAATAACAACTTTGGAACCTTTTTTAAAATTCATAATTGCGCTTAACCTCTCTTTTAATAACTCCACACTTTCATTTAACGTAACAGACATCGCAGAACTTTTACATTCTCCCTTTGTCCCCATTGCCCGGAACAACATATCTCCATATGACCTGCGGTCCTGTGCATCCAGCCTGCAAATAACCGCTTCATCACAGGAAAGCTCACAAGCCCGGTTAATTTCCCGTCCCATCAGATAAACCAGCGGATTGAACCAATGCAGACACATAACAAGCTGCACCAGCCATTTATAAAACACATCCCCCCGTTTTAAATGGGTCATCTCATGATACACGATATACTCAAAATCTTTTTCCTGCAAATCATCATTTAAAAGTACAATACAAGGATGGGTTAATCCAAGAAGCATTGGAGAAGAAACCTGACCGTTTACGTACAAATCCACAGGCCTTTTTATTCCCATCCGCTCCCCTGCCTGTGTTAACCGCTCCAACAGTATGATATCTGAAACTTCCCGGCATCCTATTTTTACATACTTGACAAAGCTCTGGTAAATTGTAATTTTACGCACCAGTAAGGTTAACGCCATCCCCAGCCATATTAAGCAAAGCGCCGTCCCTGTACCCGTACTGTCCTTTGGTTTTGGCAGAACAGTATCGCCGCTTTCACTTTCGTCTCCCTGCCAGTTACTAACCTTATCTGCAATATCATCTCCGCCCTCTCCCCCATCTGTAAAAAAATGGCTTTCCCCCTGCTGCACGGGATAAGTATGCAGCCTAAACACTGCCTCTTTTTCCATCTTTCGTTCATACAGCATTTGAGAGAGTATCCGGTCTGTCTGTTTAAAAAGGGCTCCAGAAAAGCTTACCTCTAACGTAAACGGCAAAAGCAGACGGGCAATAACCACCAGCCATATATAGTACTGCCACCTTTTGCTGAGTCTGTACTTATATAATGGCTTTAAAAGAAGCAAAGCAAGAATCAGCAGGGAACCTGAAAAGGACAGTGAAGCTATCATTTTCAATACATCTCTCATTTGCTCTTTTCCCTCTCCCAAAATTGTTTCAAATCCTCATAATCTTTTGCGGAAAGCATTTCCCTCTGTATCAATGTAGATACCAGTCCTTTGGCGTTCCCCTCATAAAGTTTATTGAGAAGCGTCTGTGTCTGCGCCGCCTGATAATCCTTTTCTGACACAACCGCCGTATATTCATTACGTCGTCCTATCTTGTTTGTCTTTAATAGCCCTTTTTCCACCAGCCTGGACAGAAGCGTAATAACCGTATTTTTCTGCCATGTACGACCCATCTTTGACAGTTCATCCATAATCTGGGCATAAAGCGCCGAACCGTCATTTGCCCATACAATCTTCATTAATTCCAGCTCGGAATCAGATACCTGCTGCACCATAATTCATTTCTCCTTTGCCTACAATATGTTATCTAATTATAAAATAACACATTGTAGGCCTTTTGTCAACCAGGCAGCCAAAAGACTCTCTTTAGAGCATTGTTATATTCCTTTTACCTTAATACCACGGCATCATCTTGAAAAGTTCCTGTAAAACCTGTAAAATCAATACTAATACGCTTCAAGCCGACACTTGTTAGTAATATATCATAATGAAGAGCAAATTGTGCTGTACGCATCCAACACCCTTGATGTGTATTTCAATTTTACTCATATAACAGAAGTATGGAAAATTGGCAGTCTGAAGAATATTAAACCGGAAGAAATGGTAAGAAGAATTAGGGAAATGATTTTTCGGACGCTGGAAAAACTATGCGAAGACAATAGTCGAAAGGATATAAGAATATGAAACCGAAATCCAAGAAGAAAAAGAGTCTCTTTATTGTATTATCTATCGTGACTGTACTAATAATTGCTGGCGATTGGGCATTGACTGTAATGATATATAACGAGAATTTTAATCAGCGATTTGAGAGCTTTGAGCCGCTTATGCTGTACGTTGATGATTTTGACGGATTACAGCGCACAAAATATGAGTTTCGTTCCAATAAGGGGCAGAAACTGGCGGGATATATGTATAGTTCGGGAGAAAACCAGCACGGTATCATTGTAATGGCACATGGCTTTGGCGGAGGCGGGCATAATTCCTACATGGATTGTGCAAATTATTTTGCTCATCATGGATATTATGTTTTCTCCTATGACGCTACGGGAAACGACGAAAGTGAAGGGGAGGGGGTCGGAGGGCTTCCACAGGGAGTAATAGACCTTGACTATGCAATCACATTTGTGGAAGAAAGCGGGAAATTCCCAAATCTGCCAATCGTTTTATTCGGACATAGCTGGGGCGGCTACAGCGCTTGCAGCGTGCTTACATACCACCCTGAAGTAAAAGCCGTTATAGCATGTTCGGGCTTTAACGCTTCACCGAATCTGTTTGAAGCAGAGGGGAAAAAACAGGCAGGGAATGGTATTTACTTGATGTTACCATTTGTAAAGCTGCATGAAAGGATTCAATATGGCGGGTATGCCTCAAATACTGCGTTGGACGGCTTTTCAAAGAGTAATGCCGCCGTTATGATTGTGCACAGCTTTGATGATAACGTTGTTCCAATTGAATACGGCTACGGAATTTATTATGAAAAATACAGGGACGATTCCCGCTTCCACTTCATTCCTTTTGAGAATAAGGGACATGACTATTTTAATGATGACACCTATCGCAATGAGTTTAATGCAGAATTTGATAAATGGCTTAAAACTCTTGACTACGACTACAGGACAGCGGAAAACGGGGAACAGTTTAAAGAGGATAAAGCCAATTATATATACCAAAACCTTGACCGGGAGAAATGGTGCAGCTCATTGGATTTGGAGTTGTTTGAGGGTTTTGTGGATTTTTATGATGAACATATCTATTAACCAAAAGCTTAAAATCGCCGCTGCATAGAACAACACACTAAGACAGGAAATCCTAAATGATTTCCACTTCTTAACGCTTGAAACAAGCCTTTTTCTATGTTAGGATTTATTGGTAGAATGAACAACAATACCAAAGGAGAAAATACTGTGAAAAACAAATTTAAAGCATTGCTCCCCCTGCTTCTTGTACTGTCACTTAGTTTAGTCTGTCTAAAGCCCATTCAGGCAGCCGTCAAAAATCCAATTGATTATTCTTCCGTCTTTGATGCGGATTACTATTATAAAGCATACCCCGACCTCCAGAAAAATGTTGGAAAGGACCCCTCTGCACTGCTTGCGCACTTTATAACCATTGGCATGAAGGAGGGACGCCGGGGAAATGCCGCATTTAATGTCAAAGCATACATGACAAATAACCTTGACCTTCTGCCCCTTTATGGCGTCAGGGATTTAAGTAAATATTATATCCATTACATAACCAGCGGCAAAGCAGAAGGACGTATCAGCGTCTATGCCAAGGGCTCCGAACTGCCTGCCGGGGTTCTTTCCACCTATTCAACCACTTATGACACTACTGAACCAAGAGCTGTCAATGTGGAACTGGCGGCGGAAAGAATCAATGGAATCATCATTGAACCAGGGCAAAAATTTTCTTTTAGCAATTCCATTGGGACAAGAACCCGTTCAAATGGTTATGTAGTTGCCCCTTCCTTTGCCAGCGGACGGGTGGTTTCAAGCGTAGGCGGCGGTATCTGTCAGGTTTCCTCCACTATTTATGTATCCATGCTGCTTGCGGGCATTGCCCCCACCCAGCGTTATGCCCATTCCCTTCCAGTAGATTATGTGCCCAAGGGACTGGACTCCGCCATTGTGGAAGGCTACAAGGACTTGACCTTTACCAATAAATTTGACTATCCAATTGTAATAAATGCGGCTACCAAAGAAGGCGTTTTGACCATCAGCTTTATCCAACAGCCAGAGCCTCCTTTACAGACCCCGGACAACGACATCAGCCTCAAAATAAGATAACACTTTTTAAATAGGAAATCAGACAGCATGAAAAAGAATGAAGCTCTTAAGTATTACAATATAAAAGAAATTTCCTGCAAGATACACGGAAGAACAGATGAAAGCCAAAGCCCCATCCCTTTATTTTGGAATGGAAGCGCCATAGAGGTGAACGTGACAGGAACAGAATTATGGATTGATATAGAAGTGGACTTCGATATTCATGAACCTTGGGCGGGCTGCGCCGTTAACGGCGACATATTAAGCCGTCAGATGCTTATGGCCGGCCGTTATCAGCTATGCCTCTTGCGTAATATGAATTCCCTTTCTGTCAAAAATATCCGTTTCTTCCGGGAGCTGCAGGCAATGAGCGAAGATAACGCCAACTGTCTGCTGATTCATGGCTTTTCTTCAGATGGAAGCTTTCTTCCTGTTTCTGACAGAAAATATAAATTCGAATTTATAGGCGACAGTATTACATCCGGGGAAGGTACATATGGAAGCCAGAAGGAAGAAGACTGGGTCCCCATGTTTATGAGCTCCAGCAGAAATTATGCAGTCATGGTTTCAGATATGTTAAATGCAGATTACCGTCTCCTTTCCCAGGGCGGCTGGGGAGTTCTGTGCGGCTGGGACAATAACCCACAACACCGCCTGCCCTCCTGCTACGAAAAAATATGCGGACTTTTACAAGGAGACATAAACGAAAGGCTGGGCGCCTTCAAGCCTTATAATTTTGCCTCCTGGAAGCCGGATGCTGTCATTGTAAACCTGGGAACCAATGACGCCTCCGCTTTTAACCAGCCCATGTGGCAGAACCATCTGACAGGCGAAAGCTTCAAGCAGCGCATTGCTCCTGACGGTTCTTATGTAAAAGAAGATTTGGAGCGTTTTCAAAATGCAGTTATTAACTTTTTAAGCCTTATCCGCAAAAACAATCCAGATTCCCATATTATATGGGTTTATGGAATGCTGGGTTACGAATTGACCCTTCCTGTTACCGATGCCATAAGCAGATACAGGAAGCAGACAGGCGATAATAAAGCATCCTTCCTGCAGCTTCCTGCCACCACCAGCGAAACCGCAGGCGCAAGGAACCACCCTGGTATAAAGTCCCATAAACGCTGTGCAAAGGTTCTTGCTGAATATCTGGAGACGCTTCTAAACTAAATTTTCATCCAAAAGCTTCTTTCTGTATACTTTTGAGAATATGAAAACAACAAAAACCAAGTTTAAAATAAGCAAAGCCAACACATCCCCCCACTTAACGTCAACGCCCCCTATGGCGCCTCCTGACAATACTGCCGCTAAGTTATTATTCCAAAAATGGAGCATGGAAACCATCCAGATGTTTTCTGTTTTCATATACGCATATCCAAAAAATATTCCCAGACTTATACAGGTAACAATTTGTATTGCCACACTTACCTGCCAGGTCTGGGGGCTGTAATAAAAGATATTAAGAGGCAGGTGCCACAGCCCCCAAAGAACACCCAACACCAGTACGCCGCCCTTTTGTCCAAAACGTTTTTGTAAAAGCGGCTGGAAAAAATAGCGCCATCCATATTCCTCACCAAAAAACGGAGTAAAAGTAATAAAGAATATAATTGCCAGATACAGCATGGCGCCGTAAATTTCCGGGATGGTGAAAATTGCCAGCGCCTCTTTTGTCTGCCCTGTCATAAGCCCATTTATAATAAGCCTGGCAAAATATAACGCCAAAAATAACAGCACATACAGCCATGACCTTGCGTTCTTTTTACCTGTAAACTTTAGCCCATACCGTGCCCGCACTTCTTTTTTTTCCAGAAGCAATAATACCAGACAGAATATTGTTAAACCAATCATAAGAAATTCCTGTGCAATCATCCAGTTTATCTGAGGTGTAAAGACACTTATCAGCGCCGCCGCCATTAATATTACCGTTGTCACCAGAAAGCCGGTAAAATATTTTTTCGGCAGCCTTTCTTCCTTCCTGCTTGTAAGCAACAGCGCAAGCATCACTCCTGCCGCCGGATAATACATCTGCACAACAGCAAAAATAGATACATCATTTCCTCTATAATAGCTGATTCCCAATGCAATGCCCATTAATAATGGCAGGCAAAATGCCGTCAATGTAAAAATAATTAACTGTTTCTTTTCTGTTTCATTCCATTTCATTTTAACTCTCCTATTTTCAGTCCCATTTCTCTGTTTTCGCAAGTTCTACTTTCTTTTAACTAAGATTCCTACTATATTTTGATGACCACTCTCCCTTATCAGATAATGGATTTATTATAACAGCGCTTCCATCTGATGTTTTGGTTCTTTCATAAACTGTCCATCTGGCTTCATAAATGGTCTCATATTACCCAAGCGTTTTCCAACAGTTTGGCTCAAACTCCTGACACATGCAAGGGCGGAATTACTCCATTTCCTTCATAAAAATATTAACAGATGCAAAAGCTGACTAATTATGAATTGACCTTATATCTCTTGTATACATAAATATACAAATTATTGTTAAAAGCGTTTCAACCACAGGCTGTGCAGCAATTACGCCATTTAGATTCCAAAAATAATTTAAAATGATTACTCCCGGAATAAACAATACTGCATTTCTCAGCGCTGTGATGGTCAGCGATTTTACAGCCTTTCCTAATGCCTGAAAGTAACTTGTCATCATATTAATGACACCTAGCATAGGAGCTGACAGACTTAGAACTTTCAAAAAGTAACCCGTCTGCTCAATCAGCATGTCATCCTGCAGGAATATCGCAGCAAGGAGCTTTCCACCTAATACAAAGGCAGCAGTAAATACCACCCCCATAAGAATTCCATATAAAACTGTATACTTCACTATATCAGACATTTGCTTTTTCTTATTTCCTCCATAATAATATCCCACTAAAGGAGCAACGCCCTGGGATAATCCTACTGACAGAAGAATGGGAATCAAATCAAGTTTATATGCAATTCCATAAGAAGCTACTGCATCAGACCCATAAATACTGATATAGTTATTAAGCACAATATTGGAAACGCTCATTAGCACTGTAATGAGCGCGCCCGGAATCCCAATGCTTACTACATTACGAATCATTGTTGCATTTAGTGAAAAATGCTTAAGTGTCAATGACACTAATTGACTGCCCCTGTTTTCTTCACGAATCATACATGCAATATAATATATGGTTGCACATACAAATCCTAAAGATGTTGCAAGTGCGGCCCCTGCTGTCCCCCATCCCAAAACCGCTATAAAAATATAATCCAGCGCCATATTAATTACATTTCCAAGCACTAGCCCAACAGTGCTCTCTTTTATCAAACCCGCTGAACGGAACAAATGAACAAATCCATTTGCCAACATTATAAAGGGCGCGCCTATAAAAATCCATTTCAGATAATCACAGGTATAGATAATATTATCTGTATCTGCGCCGGATAATTTCGCCAAAGGCTGCAAAAATACAAGTCCCACAGCAAGCGTTATAATGCCTGCGATTACCATTGCATACACGCAAAAACTCATTGTTGCGCCAGACTCTTCTGTCTTTTCTTCCCCCAGTAATCTGGCAATTACGCTGCTGCCTCCCATTCCAAAGATGCAGGCAATGGACATAATAATAAGTAATATTGGAGCGCACAGTGTTACCGCTGCAATTGTTGCAGGTTCTTTTGTCAAAGAAACAAAAAACGTGTCGGCAATATTATAAATAAGTGTTGTAAGCTGTCCTAACATAGCAGGTAAGCCAACTCTCATTATTGCTTTGGAAATATTCTTTTCTTCGAAAACTGATGTCATTTTTTTCTCCTCCTTGAACTTTTTTTCATAATAAAGTAAAATCAATTCAAAAACCGAGACATATGTCCTGTTTAGAGGAATCTCTATGGAAAAAATATATGATAAGAAAAAAATTGCAGCCTGCCTTGCTAAAAGTAAATACTATGCTGTACTTGGCTCACTGGATATTGATTTTTACCTGATAAAATATGAGAAGGGTGAATTGGTCCGTTCGCCTTTTCAGGACGAACTTCTATTTCAAATTGTGGAACAGGGCTCTATAAATATTTACTTTATTCGTGATGATGGTACACGCTATTCGCTGTCAAACGGAACTACAGACTACTTTCTTGGAGACATGGATATTTTTTATCCCAAAAGCAACAGCATTTATGTTGAAGCATCCGGGTCCCTGACCTGCATATCTTTTTCTATTGAAAAATATAAGAAAACATTGCTCACCAATAATCAGTTTCTGCAGCTGATATGCCACAGCCTTTCAGCCAAAATTGGAGCAATGGCTGCCATTGATGCCGCTCCTGCTTCCCTTACAGAACGGGTTATGTCCTATATGAAGTATAAGTGCGTTAATGAAACTTTAAAGGGAATAGAACAGGCTGCTTTTCATCTTCATTGCAGCGCAAGACAGCTTCAGAGAATTTTGAATCAAAGTGAGTCTGCCGGATTAGTCAAAAAACTTGGAAAAGGGACCTATAAGTTGCTGTAAATTTTTTAGGGTCAACTTGAAATTTCTCATTGATAAGAAACATCAAGTTGACCCTAAACTATAAACTGTTATTCTCCCTGGCATTTCAGAGACTGCAATCCTTACGCAATAGCAAACTGGCTGTTATACAACTCCGCATAAAAGCCTTTCTTTTCCAGCAGTTCCCTGTGGCTTCCCTGTTCAATAATGTGCCCATCCTTCATCACCAGAATCACATCCGCATTTTGAATCGTGGACAGCCTGTGGGCCACAATAAAACTGGTGCGTCCTTCCATCATGGCTGCAAAAGCCTTCTGAATCCTAATCTCTGTTCTGGTATCAATAGAAGAAGTCGCCTCATCCAGAATCAGCATAGGAGGCAGACTTAACATTACCCTTGTAATACATAAAAGCTGTTTCTGACCGCCGGAAAGGCTGCCCCCATCCTCTCCGATTACTGTATCATATCCATTAGGAAGCCGCCTGATAAAGCTGTGGGCGTGGGAAGCTTTTGCCGCTGCAATGACTTCCTCCTGTGTTGCCCCCGGTTTTCCCACAATAATATTTTCCCTGATAGTCCCACGCTTTAGCCAGGTATCCTGCAAAACCATTCCATAAGAAGTGCGCAGAGACTTTCTGGTAATATTCTGTATATTGCTCCCATCCACGCAAATCTTCCCTTTATCCACATCATAAAACCGCATCAGCAAATTGATAATCGTTGTTTTTCCACATCCGGTAGGCCCTACAATCGCAATTCTCTGTCCAGGCTTTACATGAAGGTTTAAGTTTTCTATCAGCTTTTTGTCCGGCACATAAGAAAAAGACACATCCTCAATATCCACTCTTCCTCCGGCGTTCTTAAGAACTACAGCACTGTCCTTATCCGGCTCCTGGGGCTCTTCTTCAATCAACTCAAAAATTCTTGCAGCACATGCAAGCGCATTTTGAAGCTCTGTGATAACGCCGGAAATTTCATTAAAGGGTTTGGTATACTGGTTTGCATAGGAAAGGAAACAGGTAAGCTGCCCCACGGAAAGCCCGCCGCGCAAAGCCGCCAGCGCGCCGGTTAATCCCACGCCAGTATATACCAGGCTGTTTACAAAACGGGTACATGGGTTTGTAAGGGATGAAAAGAAAATGGCGCGAAGAGAGCACTTTTCCAATCTGCTGTTAATTTCGTCAAACCGCTCCAGAGTCTTATCTTCCCGTCCAAAAGCCTGAACCACCTTCTGGTTTCCTATCATTTCATTAATCAGCGCCGTCTGCTCTCCTCTGGTTTCTGACTGCAGCTTAAACATACTAAAAGTCTGCTTTGCAATAAAGCTTGCCACAAACAGCGACACAGGCGTAATTACCACTACCACTATGGTAATTCCCACATTCACAGAAAGCATAAACCCAAGGGTTCCCAAAATCGTAATTACACCGGTAAACAATTGAGTAAATCCAATCAGAAGACCGTCTGCAAACTGGTCCACATCCGCAACCACCCGGCTGACAATATCCCCATGAGAATGGGCGTCCAGGTACTTAAGAGGCAGCTCCTCCAGCCGCCGAAAGGCTTTTTTTCTGATATCCTGTATAATGTTGTACACCATTTTATTGTTGCAGACATTCATAATCCACTGGGTCAGAGCTGTCAGCACAATCACAATTCCCATTTTACGGAGAACCCCAAACAGTCCCGCCCATATCATAGGCATATCCACATTCAGTGGGGACGGGTCAAAAATAAAGGCAATCCGGTCCACCGCATCCCCGGTCAGAATTGGAAGATACAATGTAAGGGCCACAGAAATCACTGCCATCAGAACTGTCAGTGCAAGCACAAACTTATAGGGTTTAATATACCGCAAAACTTTGATAAGCGTTTCCTTTTGGTTAAATTTCTTCTTTTCCTTCTTCATTATTCTGCCTCCCTGCGTTCGAACTGGCTGTAATAAATTTCCTGATATACCTGACAATTTTGCAGCAGCTCCTCATGTGTTCCTGTTCCTGCCACAGCGCCATCATCCAGCACAATGATTGTGTCCGCATGAAGCAGGGAAGACGCTCTCTGGGAAACAATAAACACTGTTGTATCTCCCGGCATCTCCTTTATGGATTTTCTAAGGGCTGCATCCGTTGCATAATCAAGTGCAGATGCGCTGTCGTCCAAAATCAGGATTTCAGGTTTTTTCACCAATGCCCTTGCAATGGACAGCCGCTGCTTCTGGCCGCCGGAAAGATTTCGTCCCTCCTGCTCAATCATCTCTTCCAGCTTTCCCTCTTTTTTCATAACAAACTCTTCTGCCTGCGCCGTCCGCAAAGCCTCCCATAACTCCTCGTCACTGGCTTTTTCATTTCCCCAGAGAAGATTTTCCCGTATGGTTCCCTTAAACAGTACTGCCTTTTGCATTACTACCCCAATCTTATCCCGGAGCTGCTCAAGGGAATACTCCCGCACGTCCATCCCATTTACAAGCACCCGTCCTTTTGTCACATCATAAAAACGTGGAATTAAATTTACAAGCGAAGACTTCCCTGAGCCTGTACCGCCAATCACGCCAATCGTATGACCTTTTTGAGCTTTAAAGTGAATATCGGTGAGAGCTTCCTCCCCCCCTTCATAATAACGCAGACTTACATGGTCAAATTCCACTGTTCCTGTTTCTTTTTCTCCATTAAGTAAAGCGCTTCCCTGCTCCATGCCCGCCGGAATTTCAAAGATACTCTCAATTCTGTTTCCACAGGCAACCGCCTTGGTGACAGTAATAATAAGATTGGCAAGCTTTACCAGCTCCACCAAAATCTGTGACATATAATTCACAAGAGCTACCACCTGCCCTTGTGTCAAAATGCCTGCCTCCACCTGCAAAGCGCCTACATAAATCAGTGCAACCAGCCCTGCATTAATCACAATATATGTAAGCGGATTCATTAGCGCAGAAATCCTTCCCGCAATTTCCTGCATCCTTTTCAGGCTGTCTGTCACCACATCAAATTTATGTATTTCGTTTTCTTCTTCACCAAAGGCACGAACCACTCTCACTCCGGTTAAATTTTCTCTGGTGATGCCCATTACCTTATCCAGTCCGCCCTGCACCTTTTTGAATAAGGGTATATTTATCAGCATAATGCCAAAAACAATTACTGACAGTACAGGAATTACCACTACAAAAACAAGCGCTGCCTTTACGTCCACCGTAAACGCCATTATCATTGCTCCAAATACAATAAATGGTGAACGCAGGAACAGGCGCAAAACCAGATTGACCCCAGACTGTACCTGATTGATATCGCTTGTCATTCTTGTAATTAATGTGGATGTCCCTTCCTTATCCATCTGGGAAAAGGAAAGGCTCTGGATATGAGAAAACAATCCATGCCGTAATTTGGTTGCAAATCCCACTGCCGCTTTTGCTGCAAAATACTGGGCCGTAACAGAACAAGTCAGTCCAATTAATCCCAGCGCCGCCATAATCAGGCACATTTTTATGATATATCCTTTGTCATGTCCAGCAATTCCCACATCAATCATAGAGGCCACAACAAGAGGCACAATAAGTTCAAAAGAAGCCTCCAGTAATTTAAACAGAGGCCCTAATACACTTTCCTTTTTATAATCCTTTAAATAAACAAGCAGTTTTTTCATCTTTATAACCATGCTCCTTTCCAAAGCCCGGAGACTTTGTGCGTAGCGCAAATCTCCAGATTGAAAATTTTCAATTTTCAATCTTCTCCCCCCCGCATATTTAATTTAAAAAGTTTTCTATAATCACAGCTTCCGCCTCTTCCCCGTTTAGTCCAAAGGTATTTAGTTTAATCAGCTGTTCATTATTAATCCTTCCAATCGCCGCCTCATGTATAATCCCGGCGTCCACATGCTTTGCATCAATCTCAGGAATAGAGCACACCTGTGCATTGTCCATAATTATAGAATCGCACTGGATATGTGCATGGCACAGAGCATTTCCAATCGCTTTCGGATGAAAGGTCTGCTTTGACCGTCCCCTTGCCACAGAGCGGGAAGTAATCTGGGCAGAGCTGCCTGCCCCGTTTAAATAAATATCCATATTGGAAACCGCGCTCTGGTCATCATGAGTCATCAGCTTTTCAATCACAAACAGCTTTGCCCCTTCCCCCATAACCACTTCTGTTTCCCTTATGGTGGAATCCACACCTTTAATCTGTACCGTATCTAAGGTAAACACAGAGTCCGCATCCATAATGATTTTAGTAACCGGGTTTAAAATCTTAGCTCCGGTTCCTTCTCCTTCGCCATAATGTTTTTCTTCATAGCGCACATTGGCATTTTTCCCTATATGGAAAGTGTGAATCCCGTCATGCCGGCTGTCATTACAGCCGCTGTTATGAATGCCGCAGCCTGCCACAATCGTCACCTGTGCGCCATCTTCAATATAAAAATCATTGTACACCTCATCTGTTATTCCAGATACGGCAACCACAACGGGAATATGAACCTGTTCTCCTTTGGTTTCACCACTGATATGAACGTCAATTCCCTGCTTATCTTCTTTTCTTTTGATGGTAATGTGTTCCGTATCCCCATGACAAAGGGAATAGCCATTGTACCTCAAATTATAAGCCCCCTCCTGACGGAAGCCCTCACCGTCTATTTTTTCAAGAATAGACGCTGTTACCTTGTCAATATCTGCCACTGTTTTCTTCCTTTCCCACATTTTCCTTCTGATTTCTCTTCTTTTATCATGCCTTTAGAGAATTTCCCATTCCCGCCTCTGTTATTTTATCCTCCAGATAGGCTTAATGGTCATGATTTGTGAGCCGGATTCATGCAGGCGCACCCCAAGTCCTCATTTACCAGTCCTGGATACACCTCTTCTTTTCTGCCAAGAGCCTGTATCTTTCCATCCCGGATTACCATAATACGGTCCGCCATCTGGATAATCCTTTCCTGATGGGAAATAAGAATCAGGCTTTCCTTCTTGTCTGCATGAAGCTGTTCAAACTGCTTTACCAGCATGGAAAAACTCCACAAATCAATTCCCGCCTCCGGTTCATCAAAAATACACAATTTATGGGGTTTTGCAAGAACTGTTGCAATCTCCAGCCGCTTCATCTCTCCACCGGAAAGAGTGTTATCTACCTCCCGGTTTAAATATTCCCTGGCGCAAAGCCCTACGCTGCTTAGATAATCACAGCATTTATTCTCTGGCATTTCTTCTCCGGCCGCTAAGGAAAGAAGACGCTTTACCGTCATTCCCTTAAAGCGGGGCGGCTGCTGAAAAGCAAACCCAATCCCTCTGTTGGCTCTCTGGTCAATACTAAGGTCTGTAACGTCCTCGCCATCAAAAAAAATTTTTCCGTCATCCGGCTTTTCGATGCCCATAAGCAGCTTGGCAAGGGTGGATTTTCCGCCGCCGTTTGGTCCGGTAATTACCAGCATCTCCCCCTCCGCCACCGTAAAACTGACATCCTCTATAATACTTTTTTCCAATCCGTTTTCAAGGGGATGGAATATCAGATTTTTTACTTCCAGCATATAAATCCTCCATGCTTTTCCAGTCTGCAAGTCGTTTGTTATAAATACGCATCATACTTTTCATTGGTTTCATTTAAAAATACAATTCCCAAAATGCCTGGTCCCGTATGTGCGCCAATGGCACATCCCACACGTCCCTCCAAAAGCCCTTTTACATGATATTTTTCCACCAGTTCTCTTTTTATATAATCATAAGCCTCCCTGTCCGTGCCATAACAAACGCCAACCACTTGGTTTTCAAGATTTTTCCCTTTTTCACCAACCATGGCCAGAATTCTTTTCTGGGCTTTTTTCCAGCCCCGCACCTTTTCCACTGCTTTTAGTGAACCATTTTCATCCACTATAATAATAGGCTTGATATCCAGCACTGTGCCTGCAAGAAAGGAAGTTCTGCTAAGACGCCCTCCTTTAAACAAATATCCCAATTCCACTACTGTTACCGCATGTTCCATATGCTCACAGAAAAAATACGCCGCTTCAGTTAACAGCTCCTTTGGCGCCCCGTTTTTCTGCATACAAAGCAGTCTCTCCGCCACAAGCCCATAGCCAACAGATGCACACTTTGTGTCAATAATAGTAAGCTTAAAGTCAGGATATTCCTCCTGTATTTCCTCATATGCCAGCCTTGCCGCATTAAATGTTCCTGCAATACCTGTGGAAAAACACAGGTAAAGCGCTTCATCTCCCCGCTTTGCAAAAGGAAGAAAATGCTCATAAAACATATTCTGGCTTACATGATAGGTTGAAATTTCCTTTCCAGATGCCTGAACCTCATAGAACTGGTCAGGAAATATCGTCTCCCCGTCAAAATAGTCTTTCCCCTCTATGGTAACAGGTGTTGGAATCACATGTAAATCATAATCCTTAATCACATGTTCCGGCACATCAGAGGCTGAATCCGTAATAATACAAAAGGCCATTTATTTCATCTCTCTTTCCAACTTTATTTTTATCAAAAATCCACTATAACTATACTACATATAAGGAATTTGTGCATCTTAAAAATTTCTTAGCATATTATAATTAAAAATCAACAGGGATTTACCATGTACTCCAATCAGATTACTCCAAGAATCAATTTTATCCAGCAATTATCTTATGAACGGCCCGGCGCAGCGGCATGGATTACGGGAAATGCCCAAAATCCCGAACTTAGCGGCCTTGTGAAATTTTACCCCACCTCTTATGGCGGCGTATTAATAGAAGCAGAAGTTTTTGGACTTCCCAATATTTCAGAAGAAGGCGCCAGCAACTTCTATGCCCTGCATATCCACGATTTTGGCGATTGTTCCGGCAGCTTTCAAAACACAGGGGAGCATTACAATCCAAAAGGCGCCCCCCACCCCGACCATGCAGGCGACCTGCTTCCTCTCCTTGGCAATCAGGGATATGCCTGGTCCGCATTTTATGACAAACGTTTCACCATAGAAGAGATTATAGGCAAATCTGTCATTATCCATTCCGGTCCTGACGATTTTACCTCCCAGCCCTCTGGAAATGCTAGCGTCAAAATCGGATGCGGCGAAATCCAGCGTGCACTTTAACTTAATTTCCTATCTAAACAGACCTTTGGAGCTTTTCCATTCCAAAGGCCTGTTTTCGTGTCCATTCTAATATGCCTGCTACTGCCCGCAATCCTCTTCCAGGTCAAAAAGCTTTCCTGTTGCAAAGGGACTTCCCACATCACATCTTCCATGATGATATGTCTTTCGGAAACTTCCTTCCGTTTCCTGTTCCGATGTTTCCACCTTTATACGGCTGACTCCATTCCTGGCCATAGAATCCAGCATTTGGATTACTTCATCTATATTATCCATTATTATTCCTCTGAAATACTGTATTAATAGTGAATTTGGAAACAACTTTTTTAATGATGGAATAACCTTATTCCGGTAAACGCCATCACCATGTTATATTTATTACAGCATTCAATCACCAGGTCATCACGGACAGAGCCGCCAGGCTGTGCAATATATTTTACACCGCTCTTATAGGCACGCTCAATATTATCAGAAAACGGAAAGAATGCGTCTGACCCAAGGGTCACATCTTTATTGCCGTCCAGCCAAGCACGTTTTTCTTCCCTGGTAAAAACAGGCGGTTTTTCCTTAAAGCGTTTCTGCCACTCTCCATCTCTTAATACATCTTCATATTCATCGCCTATATAAACATCAATAGCATTGTCCCGCTCTGCACGCCCAAGAGCGTCTGTAAACTGCAGATTCAAAACCTGAGGCGCCTGGCGCAAATACCAATTATCTGCTTTCTGCCCTGCTAATCTGGTACAGTGCACTCTGGACTGCTGCCCCGCCCCAATACCGATTGCCTGTCCCCCCTTTACATAACAGACTGAATTTGACTGGGTATATTTTAAGGTAATCAGAGATATTTTCATATCCATTTCTGCTTCTTTGGAAAGCTCCTTATTTTCAGTTACAATATTTGAGAGCAGTTCATTGTTAATATCCAGTTCATTCCTTCCCTGTTCAAATGTAATTCCGAACACCTGTTTTCTCTCCACAGGCGCAGGCACATAATCGGGATCAATCTGGATAATATTATAATTTCCCTTTTTCTTAGCCATCAAAAGTTCCATCGCTTCTTTCGTATACCCCGGCGCAATCACACCATCCGACACTTCCCGCTTAATTAATCTTGCCGTGTCCTCATCGCATACATCCGAAAGAGCTATAAAATCTCCAAAAGAAGACATTCTGTCCGCTCCCCTCGCTCTTGCATAAGCACAGGCAAGAGGGGAAAGATCCCCCAAATCATCCACCCAGTAGATTTTCGCCAGAGTTTCCGTAAGGGGAAGCCCCACTGCTGCGCCTGCAGGGGAAACGTGCTTAAAGGAAGCCGCCGCCGGAAGGTTTACCGCCTCCTTCAGCTCCTTTACCAGCTGCCACCCGTTAAACGCATCAAGAAAATTAATATAACCCGGTTTTCCATTTAAAACCGTAACCGGCAGTTCACTACCATCCTCCATAAAAATCCGGGAAGGTTTTTGGTTTGGATTGCATCCATACTTTAACTGAATTTCATTCATAATCTTGTTTCTCCTATTCCAGTTCCGCATTTCCGCATTATTATTTATTTTTGTTTATTATGCGTGTTTCATATTTTCCTGTGGCAATATCAAGGTATCTTACAAATAAGGATACTTTGTTTTCCTCATTTAAATTGTTCCATACCTTATCTGTAAACGCATCAATATCACCGGAGATTTCCACAAGCTTTGGCTCTCCCTCAAAGCTGGGAAGCGGATTGCCATCGTGCATATAAGTGTGGATAAAATGCCCCTCCCCGGCTGCCGGATTTTCATAAGCAAAAGTATACCGGTTACAGCTTTCCGGGTTCTTGTTATTACTTTTCAGTATGGACATTGCATAATCAAAATTCCCATCTTTTACATTCAGAATCCCCGAAATTCTGGGAGTATAGTTAGGACCGTCCGGCTCAAATTCACGGCTCCTTAAAGACTGTTCAAAAGTCATGCCTTTTTCCATACCATCATAGACCGTATCCGTCTGGTCTCCATTGGTGACAATCGTCATATGAGACAGCACTCTGACTGGTGCGTAAATTATAAGACTGGGGTCTTCCAATTTGGACGGGTCATACGCCTGGGTTCTGATTCCTTCTCCCTCTGATACAAAAATACGGTTGCGGCTGTTAACGCTTCTTCCCATAATAAAATAAGCAGTCACAGCCTTTGCGCCATCCTTAGACCTGCCAATGACAATCCCCCTTCCCGGATACGCATTTTTTGCAAGCTCCTGTTCAAGTGACAACATTTCCATCTCGTTTTCCTCCATTCTCTCCAGAATATAAAATCGCCTGGACATACCTTCAGCAGGCTGCCCAGACGGTCGGCTCATTTCTTATTTATACACTTCCCGTAGGTACTCCTACACAGGCGTTTCCTGTTTCCGTCAGTCGTGTATCTGTTATTATGATAAGGGAAAATATACTGAATTGCAAGAGGGAAAATTTTTAAATTACGGGAATCAGTTTTTCATTGACAAATTTCTTTTTCTGACCTATGCTTTATACAGTTGCTTAATAATTTTGAAAAGGAGGTAATTCATATGTTGAGACAGACAAATTTTTTAAAAACCGGCTTTGGCCTGCATATGATTACCCCAGACTGCGAAAGTTAAAAGCATCTTCATTTTAACAATTCACACATTAACTGCGGCGTAATCTCTTTGCATTAACACTGTACATTCATGCCGTAGTCTTTTTATGTCCAAAATTACCCTATTGTCCAAAAATCTTATTTAAAAACACGGGCAGAAAAACCATGTCATATGCAGCCATATATCCATCGCAAAACAAAAAATGCTGTTCCCATTGCCTGTAGGCATTAAAAATTGGGAAAATTTGTCTGCGCTCTTCATAAAACCACAAGAGCACAACAATTTGAAAGCAGAAAGGAATAAAAAATGGAAAATTATATAATGCCAGACCTCTCGTCTGCCGCCATGGTCACTGCTGTTCACCGTGACAGATACGAACTATGGAATGAGGGGCGGTCTTTTTATGGAAAACTGAAAACAGTTAACTTCTATCATACCAGTGAAGCAGCCGAATTCCCAACCGTGGGTGATTATGTAAAGATAAACTATAATCCTTCCGGTGATAGCCTGATTACAGAAGTTCTTCCCAGAAGGTCTGTGTTTATGCGGCTCAATGCCACCCAGGGACTGCCTGACCAGGCGGTAGCGGCAAACTTTGATTATGTGTTTATTGTTATGTCTCTAAACCAGGACTTTCATCCCTCAAAGCTGGAACGGTATTTAACCGTTGCATGGCAAAGCGGCGCATTGCCGGTTGTCATCCTGACCAAAGCAGATTTGTGCAAAGATAAAGAAACCTATTTATCCCTGCTTGCGAGTACGGCTCCAGGTGTGGATGCTTTCTGCATCAGTTCCGTAACCGGTGAGGGCATCTTTCAAATGGCACACTTTTTTGAAAAAGGAAAAACCATTGTTTTGCTTGGTTCATCCGGTGTTGGAAAATCTTCACTGGCAAACCGCCTTATGGGAAAAGAAGAAATGCTAACCGGCTCCATCCGCACTTTTGATGCACAGGGCAGACACACCACAACTTACAGACAATGCCTGTTTCTTCCAGAGCATATCAGGCTGCCGGACGGCCAGACCATAACCGGCGGCGGATGCCTGATAGACACACCAGGAATACGGAAACTGGTTGTCAGTGAAATTGAGGAAGGAGTGCAAAGCTCTTTTACGGATATTGAAAGCCTGGCTGCCTCCTGCCGATTCCGAAACTGTACACATACCAGAGAGCCTGGCTGCTCCATCCTTGCCGCACTAGGAAACGGCTCCCTTGATAAGCGGCGATGGAAAACCTACCTGAGTATCCAGAGAGAGGAAAAATATGCCAGGCAGCGGGAACAGATTTTAAAAATAAAACAGCAGCGGACCTCTGGAAGGAAAAAACGAAACCGTTTTACCCCATAAGCAACGCCGCCATAGACCTTTTACCTCCCCTAACTTTAACAAGGCAGGAAAAGCAACCCTTTTCCTGCCTTGCACTGTGCATGCCAAACCCTTTCTATCTTGTTATCAGCATCTGGACTATAGTTTCTTTAGATACATCCTTGCCTCATATGGGCGAAGCTGTATGGATTTTTCTGCATCTTTATAATTACTGATAAGCAGCTCCATGGATTCATCCGCCTCCTTAAACGGATATTCAAGCGTCTTATCATAAAAATTACAGACCACCAAAAGTCTGGAGTCCCCATTGGTTCTGGTGTAAGCAAAAATGTTTTCATCGTTCTCAAGCAGCATTTGAAAACTTCCATCAATAAATACCGGATTTTCCTTGCGAAGCAAAATCAGCCTTTTATAACAGTTAAAAACAGAATCTCCATCATTTATCTGAGCCTTTGCATTGATTTTCAGATAATTTGGATTTACTTTTATCCATGGCGTTCCTTCCGTAAATCCCGCATTTTCCTCATCATTCCACTGCATTGGCGTCCTTGCGTTATCACGGCTTTTGGCGTGGATAGACTCCATAACCTCTCTTTTAGTATATCCTTTTGCAATCCGCTCCTTATATAAATTCAGGGTTTCAATATCACGATATTCCTCTATTCCATATTGTATATTTGTCATTCCAAGCTCTTCCCCCTGATAAATATAGGGAGTTCCCTGCATACCATGCAGAAGAATTGCCAGCATCTTGGCAGACTCTGTCCGGTACTTCCCATCATTTCCCCAGCGGGATACAATTCTTGGCAAGTCGTGATTGTTCCAGAAAAGGCTGTTCCATCCCTTTTTGTAAAGTTCCCGCTGCCACCTGCTAAATACCTCCTTCAGCTTAAGAAAAGGCAGCGGAGACAAATCCCATTTTTCTTTTCCCTCTATCTGGTCCAGACAAATATGTTCAAACTGGAACACCATGGACAATTCACTATTATCGGGGTTGCTGTACAGCTTTGCAAGCTCTGTTGTGGCTCCCCATGTCTCCCCCACGGTAACAAGATTTGCCTTTTGGAAAGTTTCCCTGCTCATTTCCCTTAAAAATTCATGGAGCCTGGGTCCATTATTGGTAATTTTTTTATCCGGCTCCTTTGCAATCTGGTCAATCACATCCAGCCGGAAGCCTCCCACTCCTTTTTGAATCCACCAGTTAATCATTTCATAGATTTCCTTGCGGAGCTTTGGATTTTCCCAGTTTAAATCCGGCTGCTTTACGGAAAACTGGTGGAAATAATACTGTCCTAACTCCGGAACCCACTCCCAGGCCGAACCTCCAAAAGTCGCCCCCATATCATTGGGTAAAACGCCTTCTGTGCCGTCCCGCCAGATATAATAATCATGATATGGATTTTCCCTGCTCTTTTTTGCTTCCAAAAACCAGTAATGTTCATCGGAAGAATGGTTCAGCACCAAATCCATAATAATCCGGATATGATGCTTTCCCGCCTCTTTTATCAGCATCTCCATATCTGCCAGCGTTCCAAACATTGGGTCAATATCCTGATAGTCTGAGATATCATACCCATTATCATCCTGTGGAGATTTGCACACCGGGGAAAGCCATATGGCATCTATTCCCAAGTTTTCCAGATAATCCAGCCTGGAAATAATCCCCTTAATATCCCCAATGCCATCTTTGTTGCTGTCCGCAAAGCTGCGGGGATAAATCTGGTAAATGACAGCCCCTTCCCACCACTTTTTGTTGCCTGTTATCATATCCTTACCTGTCACCTTTCCATTCTCCTTTCCCATTAGGCTGCATATTAGTTGCGAAACTTATAAATCTGCCCGGAATTTCTGCATCTACACGTTTCGCAAACAGCCCAAAGCTCTGAATAAATTCTAGCTGATTTTCTCCAAATAAACAAGTCTGTTTCATTTCTTCAACTGTCACCTCCACAATTTATTTACAAAATTATGAACAAACTGTGAAATAATTACCTTTGTCCTATTTACATTCTTTATTTAGAGGATTATAATACTAATTGAAGTTTTATCTATAAGGAAAAAGGAGATAGGAGTTATCATGAAGAAAATGAAAACCAAAATACTTGCTGTCATCGCAACCATGGCAGTATTATGTATGACCCTGACAGGTTGCGGAGAAAAGCTGATTCCAGCTGACCAGACAGTAGGCGCTTTATTTGAACTTGCTGCAAAAGATAATGCGTCAAAAATGAAAGACCTTCTCGGTTTTGCTTCAGAAGATGATGTTCGCAGCGCTTTCTTCGAAGAAGGAGCTGACACCGCAATGGTAGATGAAATTAAAAACGAACTGACCTCTGCCGGCATCGAAATGACCGATGAGGAAATCCAGAAGCTTTCCGATTCCATGACCACCATGCTGAACAAAATTACCTATACAGCAGAAATTACTGCTGAAGAAAAAGATTCAGTAGTTGTTACATTAAAAGTAACTGGTTTCTCCGCTGATGCAATGACCACAATTATGACCGATGCAGCTAACACAATGACCGAAAAACTTACCGCATCCGAAGAAGACCAGCTTGCTATTGCTAACGGCGATATGGATGTATTCAACAAATATATGCAGGATTATATCAATGATTTCATGACAGGTCTTGCAGAAATGGAGCTTGACCCGGAACCTGTTGAAATAACAGTTACCTGCGAAAAACTTAGTGTTGAAGTAAGCGGCAAGAGCAAAGTTGCATGGCTTCCCAGCGATATGGATGGATTTGGCAGTGATATTGAATCTGCAATGATTCATTAATTCCAATTGAATTTTATAAGCTACATAAAAGCTCCGGCATATGCCGGAGCTTTTTCTTTTAGCTTCCCTGCTTATTCGTAATTTCCCATAAGATTTTATGCCTTACATGCACCGTCAACTGATAGAATCTCGCCTGTCACATAACTTGCCAGGTCACTTGCAAGATACAAAAAGGCATTGGCAACTTCCTCCGGTTCTCCCGGCCTTCCCATAGGGATTTTGGCAGAAATAGCATCAACTGTCTGCTGCGGAAGCGCCGCAACCATATCTGTCTTTGTCACACCGGGCGCTACTGCATTTACCCTGATATGGTCTTTTCCCAGCTCTCTTGCAAGGGAAATTGTCATACCATTTACCGCAAACTTGCTGGTGGGATATCCAACCCCTGCCGGCTGCCCGGTAATGCTTACCATAGAGCTGGTGTTAATAATACAGCCGCCCCCCTGCTCCTTCATAATTTTTGCCGCCGGCAAAATAGCATAAAACAGCGCCCGCACATTTAAGTCTATTGCCTTGTCAAATTCTTCTGCCGTATAATTATAAAGTGGTGTATTCTGGGAAATTCCTGCATTGTTTACCAGTATATCAATTTTTCCAAATTGGTCTTTAACCGCCAGAATTGCCTTTTCAACCTCTGCCGCATCTGTCAGCTTCGGAAACATTCCTTCTACTGTCCATTCAGCATTTTCTTCTTTCAGTTTTGCAAGAGCCTTATCCACCGTTTCCTGTCTTGAGCCGAACAAAACCACCTTTGCGCCATTTTCAAGATATTTACGTACAATCTCAAAGCCAATTCCTCTGGTTCCTCCTGTTACAATTGCCACCTTTCCTTCCAATAGCATACTTGTTTACCTTCCTTTCATTCTCCTTATTAGATAATTGTTTACTTGTCTTTATTTTATCAGATTAGCTGCCTTGCCGCCAGCATCTGCTGTATTTTTATATTTTACCGGATATCATGACGCTTTTTACCTTCTGTCTCAACTTTTCCGATATTTTTTAGTTTTCTTTATGATATTTGGCAAATAAGGGATGACAAAAGCAGGAAAACATGATACCTTAATCATAGAGGAAATCATTTTTGTTTCATCAGCCCTTTGGGGCAATAAAAGGAGGAAAAAATGAAACTGAAATTAAAAAGGCAGCTTGCTTCTTTTGTGTCTGCCGCAGTAGTATTTGCAGCAGCCAGCCTTCCGGTCTGTGCCGCACCAGCACAGCCAGTTGTAGTTGGAGGTATTTGCGGTCATCACGCAGCGCATACTGCTGAATGTCTGGCGGGAACGCCATGCTCTCACGAACATACGCAGGACTGTTATCAATTGGCAGCTAACTGCCTCCATGTTCACACAGACAGCTGTTACTCTGGAAATGGCATCTTTGGCAATTGCACCCATATCTGCAGCCAGGCAACCGGATGCGTTGCATCAGCCTTAAACTGTACTCATGTGCATGGTGATGGCTGTACCTACGCAGCGGGAGCTACCTGCGGTTATGCTTGCAATTCCTGTAACGGAAACCATCAGGCAGCTTATCCCAGCTCCCAGTATTACTCTGGAGGCGGACATCACGGAAGACATCATGGAGGACGTCACTGCTAAGATATCGTTGATTGTTCAACTCTATCCCTATGTCTTGGATGTTCAAAAGCCGCATAAACTTAATGTTTTACGGTTAGGGAATGATTTAAGAAAAGGCGGTATAGCCCCGATTACAAGGGCTGTACCGTCTTTTCTTGCACTCTACTTGCCGTTTCGGTTGCGTGGCAGAAAAAAATATCTTAAAAAGTTTTCCTCTGTTATCACTAAAAACTGTTTTGAATATGCAATTTAGTAGTATTGACAAAGAATATTCTTTCATGTAAGATAAGCATATAAAAATAATTAAAAAAGGTGATGAATGTCCGGCGTATCAGATGTCACACAATCAGTGGCATGGATAGGACTGGAGAAGAGTAGATAAAATCAATTCAATAGCTTAAAACTAACTGTTATTACAGTTTTGTTTTTATGCCTAATGTTTGATTTTATTTTACTCTTAACTATTCTTCGTCATTTGAGCGATTAGTCGTAGAGTAAAATCTACGGCTTTTTCTTTTGCTCACAGAAAGGAGAAGTAATGTTAAAGAGTGTCGAAACTGTTTTAGAAAAACCAATCCTTTACAAAAAAACGGAGGGTGAATTTTGGAATGATGAGCATATCTCCATGCAAATGCTAAAGGCTCATCTCAATCCAGAATTTGACGGAGCAAGCAGGAAACATGCATTTATTGAAGAATCTGTTGCATGGATAACGGAACTTGTATCACCAATAGATTATCCGTTACTCTTTGATATTGGATGTGGTCCGGGAATATATGCAGAGAAATTTGCAAGACAAGGTTACTATGTTACAGGTATTGATTTTTCTAAGAGGTCAATAGACTATGCGAAAAATTCTGCATTAAAACAGGGATTGGATATTGCATATTTATATCAAAATTATTTGAACATGGAATTAAATACGGCTTTTGATTTTGCAACAATGATATATTGCGATTATGGGGCATTGTCAACAGATGACCGAAAAACGCTTATGCAGAATGTTTATTCCCACTTGAAATCCGGCGGAAAATTCTTATTGGATGTATTTTCCACAGAAAAGTATAATTCATTTTTACAAACACGGACATGGGAGGTCTGCAACAACGGAGGATTTTGGAGCAATGAGAAATATGTTGCATTTTATGGTAATTATAAGTATGCGCCCAATGTTACTTTAGAACAGGCTTCCATTATTAAAGACAGTGGCGTATTCCAGTATTATATCTGGAATACATACTTTACAAAAGAAACTTTGATTAGTGAAGCACAGGAGGTTGGATTCAAATTTCGTGGAGTATGGGCGGATATTGCAGGAAATGTGTATTCTGATAAGGCATTTACCTTAGCAATGCTTTTTGAAAAATAATTACGCTCATCTATCGAAAATAAAATCATTCGGCGGTTTTGATATAACAATCAAAGCCGCCGTTCAAGTCCACTTTTCAAGTCAAAATACTGGCAGGAAAGCGCCTTGTAGGTTTCCCGCCCTACGGATATCTGGAATCGCCGCACGATGCTGCGCCTGAAAGCAAAAGACGCAGGAAGGCTTAGTCCTCCATCCGCTTATCAGTTATTCAGGGTCTGCCTTCACCTGGAACGATTCGTCCAAGCTTGCATATTTAAGCACAATCGCAGAGGTTGCCGGGAGATACACCTTCACTTTCCCTGCCGCTACCTGATATTCTTCCGGTTCTGTCGTATAGCCTTCCCATGTGGTAAACATCAGACGTTTGACCACACACTCCCTTGGAATTCCAAGCGGCCATATACACACTTCCCTTGTCACCTCATGGTCATTATTATTTACAATCACCACCACAGCAGCCTTTCTGCTGAACCTTCCATATCCTATAATATTATAGTCATTAGTAACATATTTAAGCGAGCCTGTAAGAATCTCCGCGTTTTCCTTGTGAATCCGTATCATTTCCCGGTGAAACTGAATCAATTCCAGGTCTTCATGTCCCCAGGGGTAGGTTCTGCGGTTATCGGGGTCGGTAAAACCACAAACTCCAGCCTCATCTCCATAATAGATTGTGGGCGCCCCCGGCCAGGTCATCTGGATAACCACCGCTTCACGCATAACAGCCTTATTCACGCCCTCATCCGCTGCCTGGGGGCCTAAAGTGTTGGTTCTTCCCACCTTTTTGTTTGTCCTGGTAAGAAACCTGGAATGGTCATGATTAGAAAGCTCATTCATGGCAACCTGAAGAGACGGAGTCGTAAAGCTGGACATATGATGACGCATGGCGCCGATAAAGCTGTCAGCATTTCCATACAAATCTCCTCTGTAGTCATCACTATGCTTCTGCATCCCTGTCAAAAACCAGGTTACAGGCTCCATAAAAGCATCATAGTTCATTACTGTATCCCACTCTTTGCCATTAAGCCAGTCTCTGGGACTTCCATAATGTTCTGCCAAAACAATTGCGTCAGGATTGGCCTCCCTGACCGCCTTTCGAAATTCCTTCCAGAAGTTATGGTTAAACTCAGGACTATGCCCTAAGTCTGCTGCCACATCCAAACGCCATCCATCCGCATTGTAAGGCGGCGATACCCATTTTGCAGCAATTTTCAGCACATAATCCATCAGTTCCTTTGATTTTTCATAATTTAGTTTAGGCAGAGTATCATGCCCCCACCAGCCATCATAACTGGAGTTATATGGCCATGTATATTCATTATAAAACTGGAAATAATCACGGTAAGGGCTGTCCCAGCATATAAATGCACCCTTCTCATAGCCCTGGGCATTTTCATAAATTCTTTCCCTGTCCATCCATTTATTAAAAGAACCACAGTGATTAAACACACCGTCCAGAATTATCTTCATTCCTCTTTTGTGTGCTTCCTCCACCACCTTGGCAAAAAGCTCATTACTGGCGTCAAGATTTTTTTTGTTAGTTACCCTGTCAATGTATCTGGTGGCAAACCGATTTTCATGCTGGCTATGGTCAAGCAGATTTCCTTCATCACTGACAATCTTTCCTATATGGGGGTCAATATAGTCATAGTCCTGAATGTCATACTTATGATTAGAAGGTGATACAAATAATGGATTAAAGTAAATAACATCTACTCCAAGCTCCTGTAAATAATCCATCTTATTCAGGACCCCTTGCAAGTCCCCTCCATAAAATTCTCTGACTCCCATCACTGCCGGATACTTATTCCAGTCCTCTACCCGTACCGTTTTATCACCTATATATTCATATTCCGATGTAAGCACATCATTTGACGGGTCCCCATTATAAAAGCGGTCTACATATATCTGATATATGACAGCCCCTTTCGCCCACTTGGGCGTATGAAATCCTGGAATAATGCGGAAAGCATATTCCTGTATTGCCTCCTTCGCCACGCCCCTGACGTCATAAATACATACGATTTTCCCTACCTGAATCTCAAAATGATAGGTAAATTCTTCGTCCTCCACTTCCATTTCACAGGCAAAATAATCAAAGGATTCACTGTATTCTGCTTTCAGCATTAGATGACGTTCTCCCTTGTGCACCAGAAAAACTCTGTCAACGTTATTAAGACCTGCACGGAATTTAATAGTAATCTTTGAATAAGGGTTCGGTTCAGCGGGAATCACATAATCCCCTGTGGTATCACTAAACAATGCGTTTCTGTTAAAGACAGGGCGCATACTATAAATATATTCCCTGTTTTTCTCTGCCTTCATCAACTGGTCGAAATCCATTGATCATCCTCTCCATTCCTCAAATTCAAGCCGTATATCTATATTATACTATACGTCCATCTTAATCAATATACATTCTGCCTAATATCTTTGCTCTTAAGCAGACATATCGGACAGTAAAAAAGACAGTAACAAGTTACTGTCCTTTTTAGAGAAGGTATTTCTTCTTATGGGGTATAGCAAAAAACTATATAATGTATTGGGGGGTTACAAGTAGTATAATACCATAACACCCTTTTTGCGTAAATACTAACGATTCACAAATATTACAAATTTGCACCTTCATTTTTGTGCACTTTCTACAAAGCATTCATTTATCCTTTTTATTGATACTTAAAATTGCATTTCCCAGAATGTAATGCAGCCACCTGCTTTATTCTATGAAGTAAAAAAAGCTTCTGGAGAGCTATCTTTTGCGGTAAATAACGCTTCAAATTCCGTCCTGCCAATCTTTTCTTTTTCAAGAAGCAGCTCTGCACATTTATGAAGTACATCCAAGTGCTCCACAATAATTGTTTTCGCCCTGCCATAGCAGTCATCAATTATATTTCTTACTTCCTTATCTATCTCTCCTGCCACCAGCTCGCTGTGACTCTTGGTATGGGCTAAATCCCGGCCAATAAATACTTCATCATCATCACTGTCATAATTGATAACGCCAATATTTTCTGACATACCGTATCTTGTCACCATATCTCTTGCTTCTTTGGTGGCCTTTTTAATATCGCTGGAAGCGCCTGTAGTGATATCACTGAAGATAATCTCTTCTGCGATTCTTCCCCCCAGAGAAACCATAATATCCTGCAGCATTCTGCCCTTGGTAATAAACATATCATCTTTTTCCGGGAGAGGCATGGTATAACCTGCCGCGCCAAGCCCTGTGGGAATAATAGATACCGTATAGACCGGTCCCACATCTGGCAGTACATGAAACAAAATTGCATGGCCTGCCTCATGGTAAGCAGTGATTTTCTTTTCTTTTTCCGTAATAATACGGCTCTTCTTTTCTGCGCCAATTCCTACTTTAATAAAGGATTTTTTAATATCCTCCTGTATCACAAAGCTTCTGTTATCCTTTGCCGCTACTATGGAAGCCTCATTCAGAAGGTTTTCAAGGTCTGCTCCTGTAAACCCTGCCGTAGTCTGGGCAATCTGCTTTAAGTCCACATCCTCTGCCAACGGTTTATTTTTGGCATGAACCTTTAAAATATCCTCCCGGCCTCCAACATCTGGCCTGTTCACGCTGATTTTTCTGTCAAAGCGTCCTGGACGGAGAATTGCCGGGTCCAAAATATCCACTCGGTTGGTAGCCGCCAGTACAATGATGCCTTCATTCACGCCAAAGCCATCCATTTCCACAAGCAGCTGGTTTAAGGTCTGCTCTCTCTCATCATGACCGCCCCCCATGCCAGTGCCACGGCGCCTTGCCACCGCGTCAATTTCATCTATAAACACAATACATGGCGAATGTCTCTTGGCCTCTTCAAACAAATCACGCACTCTGGACGCACCCACGCCTACAAACATTTCCACAAAATCAGAACCGGAAATACTAAAAAAAGGAACGCCAGCTTCTCCTGCAATCGCTTTAGCAAGCAGTGTTTTTCCTGTACCAGGCGCGCCTTCCAAAAGCACCCCCTTAGGGATTCTAGCCCCCACCTTTGTAAACTTGGCAGGGTCTCTTAAAAATTCCACGATTTCCTCCAGCTCTTCCTTTTCCTCCTTAAGCCCTGCCACGTCCTTTAACGTTATCTTTCCCTCTCCCATGGAAAGCCTTGCCCGGCTCTTTCCAAAATTCATCATTTTGTTACTGCCGCCTGCATTCTGACTGTTCATCATGACAAAGAAAAACACCATCACTATAATGGCAAGAAGAACCGGGAACACACTGGTAAGAAACCAGCTCTCCTCCTGTACCTTTCTAACCTCTGGGTCTACCCCATGGGAAATAAGGAGCTGTTCCATTTCCATTACATCCGTCACGTACAGGGTTCTGGCCTGCCCGCTTTTTAGCATAATATTTACCTTGCCTGTAGGCGTCTGTCTGTTAGGAGCAATGCCGGCATAAATTACATTTCCATCTTCCAGGTCCCGGACCAGCTCCCCTCTGGTATATTCTACCTGGTCATTATCCAAAAGGCTGGGAATGACCAGCAGTGCCAGCAGCAGAAGCACAAGTATAAAATACGCATTATATCCTCTATATTTTTTATTCAATGTTCTTTACCTCGCTTGCCGGATGCTTCCGGTTATGTTTACCTACTCAAATTCCACCACCCCTATATAAGGAAGGTTTCTATATTTCTGGTCATAGTCAAGACCATATCCTACTACAAACTCATCCGGTATCTGGAAACCGGTATAATCCACATGCACATCCACCACTCTCCGTTCCGGTTTATCCAGCAAAGTGCAAAGCCTTAAGCTTTCCGGCCCTCTGTCCTTTAGCATATCAATAAGATAGCTTAAAGTACGCCCGGAATCCACAATATCCTCTATCACAACTACATTTTTTCCTGTAAGCGGCTCATCCAAATCCTTTACAATTCTGACCACGCCGCTGGACTTGGTTTCACTTCCATAGCTGGAAACCGACATAAAATCCAAAGATACCGGAACTGTAATCCTTTTTGCCAGTTCACACATAAAAAAGCTTCCGCCCTTTAACACACAAACCAGATGAACCTGCTTTCCTGCGTAATCCCTGCTGATTTGCCCGCCAATCTCCTTGATTTTAGCATCCACTTCCTCCTCCGAAAGCAGAACTCTAATCTTTTCAGCCATATAATGACTCCTTTCCTCCTTTGGTATTTACCCTTCCTTATCCATTATGCTTACCTGCAGAATATTTACAGTTTCCCTGCTTATCTTATAATACTCACTTATCCGATAACCTGGTATCCATATTACATGAGAGCCTTCTGCAAGTAAAAAAATTTTGTCCCTGTCTTTTTTTGGAACCTTTTCATTAACAAAGTAATCCTGTAATGATTTATGCCCCATATTTTTGTTAATAGTAAAATAATCCCCTTGTTTTCTGGTCCTAAACACAATAGACGAAGTTATTTTATCATAATCAAACCATTTCGTATACGTTTTTTGTGGAATAATTTGAGATTCTTTCCGTGAAAATATTGTGAATTCAACCTTTCCAAGAGTTGGGAGCTCCAAAACCGATGGTATGGATATCTCATATTTATTTTCTTTTCCTTCTATATTATCCACACAGACATCTTTTTCCCTCTTTTGTATCATACCCACATCATATTTTTTGTAAACCAAGAGACCATAAGGCAGATGAATTTCCCTGCATCCTGCCCCCTTAAAAAGAGTTTCCATATTTTTAATATGGGCTGCTGTAATGTTCTTTCTGCTGCCTGCCGCCTGCTCTATGCAGTTAAGAAGAATACGCCCTCTTAAATAGGCATCTTCCTGAAATAATTCCGGTATTTTTACAGATATTCCATCCCTATTTGCACTCACACACCGGCTCATAGCTGTCTGCGTCTGTCTGCAAATATATTCTTCCGCCTCCAAAAACTGGTCTGCCGCCCGGTTCATATTAACTACTGCCCCCTGGCAGACCCAGCCTTCCGCATAGCTTAGAATATGATGACGGATACGGTTTCTGGTATAAATGTCCTGAAAATTGGTACAATCTGTGCAGAAAGAAATATTTCTTTTTTTCAGCCACCCCTCAATCTCTTTCCTTCCTATGCAAAGAAGCGGCCGGATAACCTTCCCTGCTACCGGACGTATTCCCCCTGCGCCTGCAAGGCCAGTTCCTCTAAACAGGTGAAACAACATCGTTTCCGCTCTGTCGTTGCTGTTATGGGCCACTGCCACCTTCCCTTTTTTATTTCCCAGCGCTTCAAAAAAAGCCTGATACCGTATCTGTCTTCCTGCCTCTTCCTCCGAAACTCCCCGCGCTGCTGCCTGCCTTTTTACATCCTCCTCCACCAGAAAAAAAGGGATTTTCCATTTTTCACAGAGTTTTCTTACAAAATCCGCATCTGCCGATGCCTCCTGTCGGATTTTATGATTGATGTGGACTACCGAAACTGCAAAAGGAATCTTCCTTTGCATCTCTATCAGCACAAAAAGGAGGCAGACAGAATCTGCGCCCCCTGAAACTCCCGCCACTATGGTATCCTCCGGTTCAATCATATGATACTTTTTGACATAATCCAGTACTTTATTAATCATACTATATAATATATCGGAATATTAAGCAAATGTCAAAGGCCTGAATGTCATACCCCTATTACCATTACTGTTCTTTTTTCCAAATTCCAATAACCAGTACTGTCATATCATCCCGGATACGCCCCCGGCTTTGCTGAATGCTGAAATTGAGTATTGCATTTGCCATTTCACCGGGATTTTCCAGATTGGTATTTCCAATCAGCTCTGGAAGCATGTCCTCGCCAATTCCCTGGGACAAGGCATCCATTATACCGTCTGAT
The DNA here is from genome assembly GCA_947088515.1 of uncultured bacterium. Taxonomy (GTDB): domain Bacteria; phylum Bacillota; class Clostridia; order Lachnospirales; family Lachnospiraceae; genus Suilimivivens. The sequence continues at coordinate 3,089 of CAMUHA010000008.1, read as the reverse complement.
ACCATAACTATATAATCGCCATCCATCAGAGCCCTACCCACAGCCTCCATATCCGGCTTCTGGAAGATTCCCAAAGGAAGATTTCCAGCTGAAATCCGGTCCACCAGATGTTGTCTTTTAATGAAGGAACTGGCGCTCCCCACTTTTACAAATCGGCATTCACCGCTATACAGGTCCAGGCTGCACAAATCCAGTGTAGATATATTGGTGTTTTCCCCTCCTGCAAGCAGCGCACTGTTAATCATCTGTATGGCCATTTCCATCTGAAATCCTGCTTCTAAAAACTTCTGCATCAGTTCCACCACCATGGCGCTGTCATTGCAGGCTTTATCACCAGAACCCATTCCATCCGAAAGTACAGCTGTCAGATTTCCTGTCCCGGTCTCAAAAAACACATAATTGTCACCTGAAACCTTCTCCGTCTCCTTGACCACCTTAGCAACACCTGTAAGCACATGATAGCGGGCTTCCTCCACATAATAAAAGGTCTGCCAGTCCGCTCCTATAAAAATAGCATTATCCTGTGCACTGACAAGTCGCATGTTTAGCAGAACCGACAGCAAATCTCCGATTTCCTCTGCTGAAAGTGTATTTTTTTTCGTGTTTCTCATGGTGAGGGAAACTTCCATGCGTCCTATTTCATTTTCAATCAGATACAGATTTTTTAACTGGATATCCACTTCCCGCAGTGCGTGAGAAATCTGCTTAAATCTCCGTTCTCCCATAGGCACACATTTCCTCGCTTCTTCAGCAAGCTGAGTCATAATCTGTGCCATTTCCTGTAAGTGTTCCACCATCAGTTCTTTATTTTCGCTTAGCCGTTTCTTCCATATATAATCCCTTCTGTCTGTATCTACATCTTCCAGGCGTTCTCTGTTATTTTCCGTTTCTTTAAAACTGTCCGCCAGTTCCCTGATAGAATCCGCATAGGTGAGCAGTTTTCTCCTTCCATATTCAGGCAGTATACTGTTAAATTCTTCTCTTCCGCTTAATATCTGCTTTTTCATATTAATCCCAATCCCCATTCTTCATCCAGCCTATGTGGAGCCTTTCCCCACACCACTGCCTCCTCCTGCAAGTGATTATTATACTGAATAAACAAAAAATAGTTTGTCAAAATCATGTACCAAAAATCAAAAATTTTCTGACAAAAAAAGCAGGTTCTTTCACCTGCTTTAGTTCTCATCTTTAAATAGTATCTCGCCCTCATACACTAGTCCCAGCTTATCACGTGCAATCTCTTCAATATACTTCTTGGTATGTGTGTATTTTTCAAATTCCTCTATCTCACGGGCCCGCTTCTGCTCATCTTCAATCTGCTCTTCCAGCGCTAATTCCTTTAAACGGTAGGCTTCTTTTTTCTCCATAAGCTCTACGCTGCTGTAAGCTACCACAATTAGCAGCATAATCACAACCATATATGCCAGAAACATGCCCAAACGGTTCTGACGCCTTTTCCTGTATGCTGCTTTTCTTGCCATAGCCACTCCTTATCTGAATCTTCAATGTCTGCTTAGTGTTATTTTAAGTAATTTCAACCTGCCCGTCAACTTATTTTTCAGACATCTCCCCACTTTCTTTCCCCTTCTTGAAGAAATTCCCAGGGCTCTGCGCACCTTTCTTCCCACAAATCTGACTGGCCTTAACAGGAACCGTAAAACAGCAGCCAGAACACGCATCACCCGTTCTGTCACAACCGTCACAGTCTCAACCAACAGGGAGCTGATGCTCTTTTTGTATGCTATCATCCCCAGCGTTGCGCCAAATACGGCAAACCACCGGAGAATGCCATTGTTCTCTTCATAAAGCATATAAAAAACGCCAATCGCACAGGCAATCCAGAAAATCATATCTTCCAGGGAAATTAGAAGCAGATTATGCTTTATCAGCCTGCGCAAAATAATAAATCCATCATATACAAAGGAAATCACTGCACCCAGCAAAAAGGAATGCAAAAAGAAAGTTACCTCATCAACAATATTCTGGCTCATAGGCGCTTACCTGAACAGTCTGGATAGAAGAGACTCTCCCTTATTCCCCATGCCTGCCTGTTCTGAATAAGTAAAGCTGTCAATCCGCCCGTCCACATCTACCTCACCCTTATCCAGGGTAAGCCTGTTCACATGCAGTTCATTTCCTTTAATCATGAGCATTCCCTGCTCAGTTTCCAATATTATTTCATTTTCATCAAAAGACAGCACATCATTAACACCCGTTAAATTGCATGACCTCCTGTTATTCAGTATCAGCTTATGTGCCCGTTTATTTAAATTGGTCAGTTCTTCCATAACAAATCTCCTGATACAATCATCTCTAAGAGATTATATTCAAAAACTGCCGCTGATAGAATATCAAAATTAAAGATAGCGGAACAATTCTTTTGCCTCTTCCTTCTTTACAGTCTCCTGCACGCTTAAGACTTCCACTTTCACATCCTTATTGCCAAACGCTATGGTTATAATATCTCCTGCCTTTACATTTGCAGACGCCTTGGCAGGTTTGTCATTGATTAAAACCCTGCCTGCATCACATGCTTCATTTGCTACCGTTCTTCTTTTAATCAGACGGGAAACCTTCAAATATTTATCCAATCTCATATAATCTGCACCTCCATCAGCCACAGCTAAAGCCTGCGTTACTATACTCTTACCTTAAGACCCAAAAGTATATACCAGACCTTGTGGGGAAATCCAAAAAACTGTTATACAATACAAAAAGAACCTGCTCTCTGGCAGGCTCTTTAAATTTCTACGTCTTATTCGTTAACTAAATCCTTAAGAGCTTTGCCAGCTTTGAATTTAGGAGCCTTGGAAGCTGCAATAGGCATTACCTCACCAGTCTTGGGATTTCTGCCTTCTCTGGCTGACCTCTTTGATACTTCAAAAGTACCAAAACCAACCAGCTGGACCTTTCCGTCGTTCTTTAATTCTTCTGAAACAACATCAGTAAAAGCCTTCAGAGCTTTTTCTGCATCTTTTTTGGATATGCCAGCCTGATCAGCCATCGCTGCAACTAATTCTGTCTTGTTCATATGAACTCCTCCTCTTTATATGAGTGTTTTGATGTCTCTTCTGAAACGCCTATATCTA
>CAMUHA010000007.1 GCA_947088515.1 uncultured bacterium | reverse complement strand
CAATATCTTTTATCTGAGCACAAGAATAAAATTTGTTTTCATCAGTAAAGACATATACCTGAAACGGCAGATTTGTCTTTCCACTGATAAACTCCATAAGCCGATATGCGTAGCTCTCCTCGCTGTCAAAAATCGCAAGGATTCTTTTGTCCAACTATTACCCCTTTCTGCTTTATAAATTTAGCCTGACTGCTTTGTACTTGAAAAGGTGGAAAGAAACTTTCCTACGATCTTCAAAGAAATTTTAAATAGTAGATAACTAAGACTGTCTTTTGTTATGTGTTGAATTATATACAAAAAGTAGATACTTGTAAAGTAATTTGTGCAAAATATTAAAAGTTTAGTACTTTTTTACATAATTTTATTATGAATAATTACTTAAACTACTAAAAACCCTTGAATAATCAAGGGTTTTTACATATAAAAATATTACTAATAGAACATTTAATCTACAGCCGGACCACTGCTCTCCCTGATAACCAGGGTAGGAGTTACCATCTGCTGTATCGGCACCTCTTCGTCCTTTGCCGCATTAATTGCAGCCTGTACAAGTTTTCTCCCAAAAGTTTTATAATCATAATCCACACTAGTCAGTTTCGGTATAAGTAAAGTTGTAATATAAGTATTATCATAACTTACTACTGAAATATCTTCTGGGATTCTGTAACCATGCTCTATAATACTTCGAACGATACCTGCTGCTGAAAAGTCATTAATAGCTATAACTGCCGTAGGCTTTATATTCTTGTCAAACAGTTTATTCATTCCTTCATAGCCCGTCTGGTAATTATATCTGCCCTCTACAAAAAACTCCTCATGAAATTCTATCTGATGATCATGCAAAACCTTTAGGTACTGTTGATATTTTTCGAATGTGGAGGTTACATCCTTCCGCCCTCCTACCAATGCAATTCTTTTATGTCCAAGCCCAATCAAATGACTCATTAGAAGGTCCATCGCTTTTTTTGCGTCAATCTGCACCCGGTAACAGGAGGTACCATCCAGTTTTCCTGTAACTATAACAGGAATTGTGCCAGTAATTCTGGATACCTTTTTTGCATAATCTTTATCGGAAATAAGGTCATCCACTCTTCCTCCCAGCTGGATTATTGCATCCACACTTTGCTGCTGCAGCATTTGTAAATGGAGACTTTCCTGCTCAACCATTCCAAGGGAATTGCACAAAAGCACTGTATATCCAGCCTCTCTTGCCGCGCTTTCACATGCCACAAATACCTCAGCATAATAAGGATTTCTTACATCCGCTGCAATAATACCTATTATTTTACTTTTGGTATCTGACAACCCTTTGGCAAGTGCATTTGGTTTAAAATCATATTTATCTATGATATTTAATATCTTGTCCTTCTTCTCTTTACGGACATTTGCATTGTTTGTTAATACCCTGGATACCGTAGACGCCGAAACACCTGCTTCCTTTGCTATATCGTATATTGTAATCCTTTTATTATCTGATGATTTTTGAAAATCCATCAATTGTACATCCTCTTTACTTCAAAATACTTCTTAGGAATTGCAGAAAAATAATTTGTATAATAGCTTTAGTTCTATACAAATATTATTTTCCATTTTCCCTTACCCCATCATATGACATTCCATGACTAAATGTCAATCACTTTAAATATCCTCTTTCCTTTAGATGGATTACTTTGCAATTCCAATAAAACAGTAATCCCTCCTTTTCCCGTTCTTCTCACATAAACGGCTAGTTTACCCTTTTCTGTCTTTCTAACATTAGAGGTAAAAGGAGTTACATCCGCTAAATTTCCATTGTCCATGCCAGCTAGTTCACCATCTCCCTGAACCTGAACTTTAATTTCTTTGTCATCCCACACTACTTCCTGTCCTTTATCGTCAGTCAAAGTTACTAATACTTGATATAAGTAACCGGATTCAGAAGAACATATACTCCATTCCTGCTCTTTCAACCTGTTATTGCCCTTCCACAACTGACAGGACAACTCAGATGCCCTTTCCGTTGATGTGAGATGACATTTTGCAATTAACTCTCCATCTTTTCTGTAATACTTTGCTTCCAGACACCCCTGTTCAAATATAGCATGAAACCAGTAAGCGCCATCCTTTTCTCTCTCAAATCCTCTTCCTATTTCCTGGTCATTACAGCATAATACTACATAATTTCCATCTTCCTTTTCAAAAAGGCCTGCGTAACACTTAATCAGAACTTTCGCTCCCTGCTCATAATTCCAGCAAAAACTCATTGGAACATAATCTAAATTACATTCATTTTCATTTCCTGTTGCCATCCATATCAATGGTTCATTCTTCCAGAATGTTCTCCGGCGGTAATAGTCCGGCTTTACAAAACCAGCGCTGGTCAAAATACCTGCTGGTGAACCATGTACCGGCCATCCATGAGCCTCTCCCAGATAATCAATCCCTGTCCATAAAAATTGTCCGCAAATATATGGGTTTCTTGTTACAGCCTGCCATGCTTCCAGACTGTGTCCGTTTTCACTTCCCAAAAAAGTTTTACTTGGAAACCGTTCATGGTCTTGTTCGTATAAATGTTCTTTGTAATTATACCCAACTACATCCAGAGCATCAAAAAATCCCAGCTTTGAGGAAAGTTCCGGGAAAGCTGCCGCTAAAGTTACTGGTCTGCTTTTATCTTCCTTTTTCACTATGGATGCCAGATGGGACGCTAAATGGGAAATCCTTTCCATATTTGGTTTGTCCACATCATACTGCCTTTCTTTTTCCGGCTTGGACGCATCATTGTTACCTGTCATTGAAGTAAACATAGGATGACAGTATGGGTCATTGGGATAATCAATTTCATTTCCAATACTCCAAAGGATAACAGAAGGATGGTTTCTGTCTCTGCGTACCATAGCACGCAGGTCCCTTTCATGCCATTCTGGAAAGTCCTCATAATATCCCTGATGTCTGGGAGGATAGACATTATGACCTACAGACCATTTATTTTTTGGATTTTCCCACTCATCAAAAGCCTCATCCATCATTAAAAATCCCATAGCATCACATAATTCATAAAGTTCAGGCATATGTGGATTATGGCTGCACCGAATAGCATTGCACCCACATTCCCTCAATAACTCCAACCTTCGCTGCCATACCTCTATTCGCATTGCTGCACCAAGACAACCGCCGTCATGGTGCACACAGACCCCTTTTATTTTAGTATTTATACCATTTAAGAAAAATCCCTCTTTTGGCTGAAAAGAAATACTACGAATACCCGTTTTATCATCATGAACTAAATAAAATCCGTTCTTTTCTGTTTGATACCATGTCCGCATCTGGTATAAATAGGGATGTTCCGGTGACCATAAACATGGATTCTTTATTTTTCCTTCCAGAATAACTTTTCCATTTTCCCCTGCTTCAAGAGATATGTTTCCTTCCAGACATACACATACTTCTTTATTTTCATCTAACAGCTGTGTTTTTATGGCCACTTCCACTGGTTCTGTCTGTGTATTCATTACCTCCTGCTCTACCTGTATAACTGCATATTCTGCTTTTAATGGCTGTTCTTCTCCATAAACAATTTCTTTTGTCATGAAAAAGCACCCATACTGCGCTGGATGTACTGGTTCTTCAATCACCAAAGACACCTTTCTGGTAATTCCGCTTCCGGTAAACCATCTGGAATCTGATAGGTCAGTATGTACTACCCTTACACAAATCGTATTCTTCCTCTCTCCAAATACAGCAAAATCAGAAATATCATAAGAAAAAGATGTATAACCGCTGGGGCGTTTGCCAAGATAATAGCTGTTGCACCATACCTGGCTGTTTTTATATACGCCATCAAATACTACGCGGATTCTTTTTCCACAATATTCTTCCGGGAGAGCAAAAGAAACTCTGTACCATCCAATCCCTCCCATTAAATATCCGGTTCCACTGGAATAATCTTTTGAAAAAGGAGCTTCCACTGACCAGTCATGGGGAATCATTACATCACGCCAGCTGCTGTCATCATAACCCTTATACCAGGATTCTTCACATTCCCCCAAATGAAAGCGCCAATCTTTATTCAATGTCAATATGGCTGTATCCATAACTTTTCCTTCCTTTCATGCCTTTCAACTCTCAAATATACATTCTCTGGTGTATTGGCTTGTCTGTTTTTACCTGCCAAATAACTGTGAGTCAACACATCAATTGCTTCCAGTATATCACATTCATATATATTTAGCATTATTTCCTTATTTTTTACCATAGAAATCAAATTAAAAAGCTGCACTGTCTTTAAAAAATGATTTCTATGGAATTTTACAAAATCATATAAAAATTGATACCATACAACATCAACACTCCTGGAAATCCCAATATGCCAGTTGTAATAAATGTAACCAGATTATATCCTATTTCAATTCCAGGTACCCTGCCTGATAAAAAATAATTGGCAAAGTACACCATTACCATTCCAAGAACCCCTCTAAGTATAAAGTTTATAATCCACTCTGCTCTGCTTTTTGCCGCGCCAATTAAAAGCACCAAAACCAATATTCCTATAATCATTAAACCGCCTGAATAGGTACTCATAAAACATTCCCCTCCTTCCGTTTAATATATGTCCTGATTTCTTTACATATACCGGAATAAAGAGAAATAAATTTGCTTATACTCATAACATATTAGGTAATTATTGGATAATATCGGAATAATATGTAAAGAGAAAATTAGAAATGAGGGATATTATGAAAATGTATTTTAGCTTTAGTTCCCGTGTAAACCGTACTCTTTCAGAAAAGGAGATTGCGCGCAATGCGCTGCTGTCAGACCTTGAACAGACAAAAAAAGCTCTTGAAATTGCATATGCCGGTTTTGATAATGTAACTGAACCGGATTTAATTGACTGCTATATTTATGAAGTCAATTCTGTTTTAAAGCGCTACAAGTTTTTAATGGAACAGGCAGCGGCTTTATGCCTGCTGCCTGAAGAAAATACACATCCTGCTGCCTTAAACACGGAAGCCCCTGTTACTTCCCTGACCGGATAAACTTTCTGTCAGGGTGTTTTTTCCATAGGTAAGTCCAGCATAAACTGTCTGGGTATTAGCCATTACCGGACCGGACTTATCCTGCTTACTGATTTCTTTATATGCTTTGTGAAGTTTTTCCATAATTGCCTTTATGTGTAAAAGCTCTTCCATACTATTACGTACATCTGCCTTTGCCAGTTCCTTACCAGCATAAACATAAAGCTGAAGCAGGTTCATAGCAGGTTCATATTCCAAATGCAGGGATGCCATCAACTCATTCAGGCATCCTCTTGCTTTTCTGATACCCTCCTTAAACCCTTCCCTATCATTTTTTTCATGTGCAAGACCTGCCTCATCAATATAGATCATAAACATCTCATAAAGAATCACTACCAACTGTGATTTATTTGCCTGTGTGATTTTAAGTGTATATTGCTGCTTTAATTCCTTTGTCATCATAATGCCTCCGCACACTGCAGATACCCTCTGCAGTACAAATAATCACTTTTATTCTCAAACTACTGCAGCAACTGAAGTACCTGGGAAGGTCTTTCGTTTGCCTGTGCAAGCATAGAGGTACTTGCCTGTGACAATACCTGCATGGTAGTATATTCGGTCATTTCTTCTGCCATGTCTGTATCCATAATACGTGAATAAGCTGCTGTCACGTTTTCATGGGTAATATCCAGACTGCTGATTGTATGCTCCAACCGGTTTTGGTATGCACCAAGACGGCTGCGGACAGAAGATACATATTTAATTGCTCCTCCCATTCTGCTAAGCGCATCTGTAGCATTGGCAATTCCTTCTTCCTCTGTTTTTCCAGTCATTGTAATAGATGCAATACCCATATTTTCCAGAGAAACTTCCGGAATTCTAATGGCAAGCTGCTGCCCTTCATTGGCTCCTATTTGTTGGTCCATAGCGCCAAAGCCTTCCAAATCTATATCTATGTTAATCGTCGCCTTAGCGCCTGCAACAACAGTAACTGCCGGGTCATTTGGCATCTCAACCCTTACCCTTAACTCATAATCCCCACTTCCTTTTAAGGTAACAATATTCCCATCTACTCCTGTAACTTTAATATCACTGGGAACTTTTTCAGCGCCTGTCATTCCTAAAAATTGTGTTCCTGTTTTGGGAGGAGTCGCATTAGCATCCACTTCATTATCTATAGTTCCATCTGCGTTAAAGGTAACTTCCAACCCCAGATTATAGCTGCCGCTTAGTACAGCATCGCTATAATAAAGCATTTTTGCACTGGGGGTATTCATAGCAGTTCCATTCACTGTTTGTTTTGTTGTATATCCCCTAAGGTCAAATGAGCCGTCCAAAAGTCTTTGTCCGTTAAATTCTGTATCCTTAGCAATTCTGGTTATTTCCTTTTTAAGCTGCTGCACTTCATTGTCAATCATATCCCTGTCATCGTTCTTTAAAACGCCTGTGCTTGCTTTTACTGCCAGCTCATTAATTCTCTGCAGCATATCATGAATTTCTGACATTGCTCCATCAGCAATCTCAATAATGGACACACCATCTCCGGCATTCATGGTTGCCTGACTGATTCCTTCCATCTGTGCGTTCATACGCTTTGCCATAGCAAGACCAGATGGATTATCTTTGGAGTTGTTAATTTTAAAACCAGTGGATAACCTTGTCATGGAATTCTGTAAACGGTTATCATTTCTGTTTAATGAGTTGAGGGCAATCGCTGCCGAAATGTTATAATTGATTTTCATATGTTTTATTTCCTTTCTCTATACCTGTTTCCTGTACAAATCCAATAAATGCTTTTGCCGCCCGGTAAAGCAGTCCTGAATCATCTCCTAACTGACGCTTATCTGATTCCTTTAAGGAAAATTCTGCCAGGTCCAGACTGTCGCCAGTTATAAAATAAAGTTCTCCTGTCTCTATTTGTTCTCTGCCAAGCTTTTCTTCCAAAAGTCCGCTGTTTTCCTTAAGAATATTTGTACCTTCTCTTTTGCTGCAGATGCAAAAACCAGTCAGTCCTTTACTTGTCATTTTAAATTCTGCTGCTGTTTTTCCAAATGCCTGCACTTCAAAGGCTATTGCAACTTTACTTTCCTTTTGTCCATTATGTATAATCTTCAGATTTATAGATGTAAGGCTGCCTCCAATCTCTGTTGGTATTTCGTAATTTTCCTCCCTTGCCATACCTCCCATAAACTTAATCTGCTTATACAAGGTACTCATTGCCTTTATATCCATCGCATCATAAGAACCGGAAAATGCCATTTTTTCAAGCATTTTATGAAGAGCTTCCTGCATATCTCCATATGCTTTTCCTGCCTCTTCCCTGCCATTTAACGCCTGGACTACCGCTTCTCCTGTCTCATTAAGAGAAATATTTTCTTCCTTTTCTCCTTCTTCTACCTGTTTATTTTCCTGTTCTTTAAGTTTCTTTAATTCCTGCCAGGTTTCCTTCGGATTTTTTAAAAGATTTGCTGCCATCAGAAGATTATCTGCTGTAACAGGTTCATTATAGTCTGTAAGATACTTTAACACTTCCGCTTCTGACTTTACGGCGCTGCGAACCTGCTCATAAACCATGTGGTCAAACTCTTTTCCAGCTTCCTTACTGCCTGCCTCATCAAGTATCTGTTTCCATTCCTGTTGGTTTTCTGAAATTACATGTTCGTATCCCTTTGCAATCTGGCTGCTGATGCTTTCTTTTCCAGTATCTTTAGCCAAAACGCCGCCAAATTTATCATCTACAGAATAATCCATTGACCCACGCCTGCTGCTGCGCAGTGCACTTAGAAGATTCCCAAGCGTAAACTCAGCTCCTGTCCGCCATAAAGCTCCTATAGCGGCATCATCCGCTTTTTCTATCTGTTTTACCAGCCTGTATATACCAATATAAGCGCTTCTTTCTTCTTCTGAGATACCCTTTTGCTTTTCCAGCTTATACAAAAACCGACTGTAGGATTCCATCTCTCCTGCTATATCCTGCTGTCCGCCTAAATATTCCTTTAATTCCTCCAGCGACATGGTAAGGGGATTTACCCCTTCCCTGATCATATTTAATACCCTGCCAGGCTTCATTTCATTTACAACACCGCCAAGCAGTTCATCTTTTTCTTTCACCTGACGTATATTTTCTTCTGTAATTTCTATTCTGTTATATCCAAGTATCCTCACAGCACGTCTGTTTGCATCGGAAAGTTCCAAATCCATATCTTCCAGAATATCATCTACATTTCTAAAAGCCTTTTGTATGGAATCACCCATATCCCTTCGGGGAGCTGTCATCATTGTCTCATAGCTTTCACCTGCCTTTTCATAGGCTAAGCTTTGACTGCTGCCATAATTATAGACATCCCTTAAAGTATCTGTAACGGATATTCTTGCAGCTATTGCTGCTGGTGATGACTGTATGCCCTGGATTACTTTTAGAGTTTCCCTATATAAAGAAACTTTTCCTTTTGCTTCTTCATTACCTATCTGACCCATTAAAGATTTTGAAAAGCTGTTTTCTGCTTCTTTTAACCGGTCCACCAGTTTTTCCAGAGGAGATGTTTCTATCTGGAAACCACTCCTTAGAAGCTTTAAGTTGGCCTCTACTGTCATGGACAATCTGACTTCCTCTAATATCCTGCGTCCCCGTATATTTATTTCCCAGGATTCTTCTACTTCAATCTTTATATAGCCGTGAAGTATTTCATCATGGGCCGCCAGTAGATTTTTTAATGTAAGGGGTAAATCCCTTGCCATAATAATATCCGCCGCCTGGTCTTCTATAGCAGCTGTCTTTTCCACAAGCTTTGCCGCCTGCTCTGCAAAAGTTTCATTTCTTCCCAAATCCGCTTTTGCAGGATTCAGCCCATCAGCAACTGCACAAGACGCTGCTGATAAAAATTCTTCATAGGTTACAGGAAAATGCTGCTGCCTGATATCGCTTAAAAGAGAAAATGTATCTGCCGTTAGAGGAATCCCTTTCTCAACCAGCCACTTTGCCTTACCAAGGCTTTCGTCATCTACAGTATATCCTGCTTCTTCTATCACTTTTTCCATTTGGGGACGAAGTTTGTCAAAATCAATCTCTTCAGGCTTTTTAGCATAATATCCATTTACGCCTCCTGCCGCATAGTAGCCTTTTCCCTGACGTTCCCCTTCCCCTTGAGCGGAAAACTTCGCCATATATAAATTTTCAGGTGTAGGGTCTAGATTGTTTTCAACCATATATTTCACACTGCCGTCAGTAGGTATACCTGCCTGAGTCAGTATATGAAATGCTTCCGTCACAGCAGCAATGTTTTCCTTTGTAAGAGGAATATCTTTCTCTGAAAACTGTTTTTTCAGTTCGTTTGCAAAAGCCTCGCTTCCCACAATCTCTTTAAGAACTTCATCACTAATGGTATCTGTATATCCCTCTACCTGTGTTCCACCCTTAGCAAGCACCGCCTTAATTTCATCAACAATAGTTACAACTGTCTCAATATCTGTACTCCCCGGATGAAAACCTTCTTCCTGCAATTTTGCAAAATCTTCATCCGACATGGTATTAGACATTACTGCCATATAATTCCGCTGGGCAGTAAGATTTTCCTGCCCTGCTTCCTGCATAACCTCTTCAGCAGTCCGTCCATGCTGTGCATACGCACCATTATCCATAACAGTTCCTGCAATGTCCAATACAAAACTGTCCGTTCCCACAGCGCCCGTATCTTTGGCAGTACGGCATGAAGTTGTTTCTCTGTCTGCGCCTGCATACGCCTGTGCCGCTTGTGCACCATCCAGTAAAATATTCATAAACAACCATCCTAATTTATATTCTTAGTACCCTCCATTTGCACCTCTTTGAATCATACAGGGAAGATTACTTCCCTGAACATGTCACACCCATCAACTTTATTTGACATATTTTCTTTGGAAGCCTGTGTGTATAAACAAAGAGTGAATGTATGATACGATACATTCACCCTTTATTTCGGCATATCTTTTCTTTTTCTTAATGCTTACTAAAAAACAAATATGGCAGCAGCATAAGCAGGAAGATGAAAACTGATATAATAATCCTTATAATCGCATTCACCTTTTACAGCTGTCAGTTCTTTGGGTATAACGGCGCCGCTTCCGCCAAATTTTTCTTCGGCGCTATTTAGCAGTAATTTATATTTCTTCTTTACCGGAACACCCAGTTCATAATCCTCCCAGTCAATAGGAGTCATATTAATAATAAATAAAAGACTGTTTTTGCCGTTTGAAGCTTTTCTGATAAAACTGTAAGTACTTCTGTCCTTATCATCACAATTGAGCCATTCAAACCCATCCCAGCAATTATCAAATTCATACATACATGGATATTTTCTATAAATTTTTAAAAGTTCCTTTACATATTCATGCAGTCCTTTATTTAAATTTTCACCAAGTAAATACCAGTCAAGCTCTCTTTCCTCACTCCATTCTCTTTCCTGACCAAAATCCTGACCCATAAAGAGAAGCTTTTTCCCTGCATGTCCAAACATATAAGTATAGCCACAACGTAAATTGGCATACTTATCTATTGTATAACCAGGCATTTTATTTACCATGGAACATTTTAAATGTACCACTTCATCGTGTGAGAGAGGAAGAATATAATTTTCACTGTCATTATAGGACATTGCAAAGGTCATTGCATAGTGATTGTCTTTTCTGAAATATGGATCCAGTTTCATATATTCACAAAAATCATGCATCCATCCCATATTCCATTTAAAAGAAAATCCAAGTCCATCTTCTTCCACCTTTCCTGTTACATGAGGCCATGCCGTGGATTCTTCCGCAATTGTCAAAAATCCCGGATAAGTGCCAAGCGCCACAGAATTCAGGTGTTTAAAAAATTCAATAGCTTCCAGATTCTTGTTTCCACCATATTTATTTGGAACCCATTGGCCATCTTGTTTACCATAATCTAAGTACAGCATAGAAGCTACTGCATCCACCCGGATTCCGTCAATATGATACTCCTTAATCCAAAACAATACATTAGCTATAAGAAAATTCTTAACCTCTGTCTTTCCATAATTAAAAATTTTGGTTCCCCAATCCGGGTGTTCACCTTTCCTTGGGTCAGGATCTTCAAAAATACACTGTCCGTCAAAACGCCCAAGTCCATGGGCATCTGTTGCAAAATGGGCGGGAACCCAGTCAAGTATCACTCCTATTTTATTTTTATGCAACTTATTGATAAGATACATAAAATCTTCCGGTTCCCCATAACGGGAAGTAGGCGCATAATATCCTGTCACCTGATACCCCCAGGAACCATCAAAAGGATATTCCGCAATCCCCATAAGCTCAATATGAGTATATTTCATTTCTTTCAGATATTCCACAATTCTGTCAGCAAATTCCCGGTAATTGTAAAACCTCTGTTCTTCTGGTCTTGGATGGCACATCCATGACCCAATATGGCATTCATATATTGCCAAAGGTTCTTTATTATAATCTTTCCCTGACCGTTCTTTCATCCAGGCATCATCTGTCCATTTAAACCCTGAAATGTCAATTGTACGAGAAGCGCTCCCTGGACGAAGCTCTGTACTGTTTGCAAACGGGTCTGCTTTATAAAGCTTTTCCCCTGTAGGAGTTGTTATTAAAAACTTATATAATTCATGTGTTCCCACTCCTTCAATAAATGCAGAATAAATTCCGCCAGTACCAAGCTTTTTCATGGGATTTGCCATCTCATTCCATCCATTAAAAGTACCTATCACATGAACACTTGCCGCATTTGGCGCCCATACGCCAAAAAACATTCCCTTTTTTCCATCCTGCGTTGTAAGATGGGCTCCTAACTTCTTATAAATATCATAATGTGTTCCCTGGGCAAACAGATATTGGTCTGCCTCTGAAATAAAAACCTCTGCTTCTGTTTTTTTGTTTGATTCTCCCATACTTTAAAAACCCCCATTTAATAGTGCATAAAATCATTTTCCCGAAGAACTATCATATCCTCCTGGTCATATCTTTTACCTAACAGAACATCAAAAAAATGTTTCGGCGTTTTTTTATCTGCATAGTAAATCGCCTCATCTATCAGTTCTTCTATCTCTGCAAGAGTAACTTCATGGTCACTTGTCTGCATATCAGCTATTCTTGTATGTAGCGCCAGTATTCCAAGTTCATCAATAGAATACTCCTGTTCAAGGGCATACTTTTTTGCATATTTTACAAGCGTCTGGTCATCCAATGCTTCCACATCCACCCGCAGATTAAAGGTCTTTTCCAAATCCGGATGCTTAGTCAGAAAGTCGTTTATTTTTGGCTTTGTATCCTCCAGAAGGATAATCAGGCCTCTTTCTTCTTGATTTAATTCCTTTAAAAGCTGTTCGACCGTAGCATTTTTCATGGAAGTGGCAGCCTCAATAATTAAAGCGCCGCCGGAAAGTCTTGATAATGTTGCGCCTATATCTTTTTTATTCATTGTTGCACCAGAAATCTTCGCCATTTTTCCGGAAAAATTACTATCTGAAAGCTGTACTTCTTTTACCAGACGTTTTGCAAGGTCTGTTGTCCCTGTTCCCTCTTCGCCTGTTATAATCACGTTTCCGGTATAGGATGCAAGGCTGATGTTATCAATTGCCTCCACTATTTGTTTTCTTGTACGCTTATGGTGGATAAACGGCGCAAACTGCTCTCTCTCTCCATTTGACATTTCTCTGGAAGAATATTTGTTCTCCCCATCTTCCTCTGCCTCTGTATCTTTTTGCTTTTTAGAAGACACCTTGGCAGAATTGTCTTCCTTTAAAGTTTTTTCTTCCTGGACATCTAAATCAGTTTTTACAGCTTGTTCTTTATCCTGCGATTTTTGCTCCGCTTTTTTCTTGACTTTTTTCTTTGGAACCTTTTTTATTTCTTCTTTTACTTCCTCTATCTTAGAAGATTCACTTTCTTCTGTCTCTGTATCTTCCTGCTTTTGTGGAACTTCTTCTGTAAATTCTGTTTCTTCTTCTATTTCTTGAATTTCCATTATTTCCAGAGCTTCTTCTTTATCCTCTGCTATTGGCAATTCCTCCTCCGAAAGCCGTAAAGATGTTTTCTCTTCTTCCTTCTCTTCCTCAGCTTTTTGATGTAAAGTTGCCATTTTCACAATCTTTGGCCGCTCTTTGGCTGCTTTTTGTTTTTCCTCCCTTATGGCCGCAGTAACCATTGCCTTTTCCAGTTCTTCCAAAAGACCAGTTTTGGTCGCCTCATCAAAATCTGCAAAAAGCGTATCTGTCTGTTGATGTACACGTTTACGGATTTCATCCATCCGTTTCCGTTCACTGTCCTGCTTCATTTTTTCCCATTCAGCCATAATATCTTCTATACTAAGCTGTCCGGTAATCTGCTTTTCCAGTTTTTCCTGTTCTGGAATTACCAGAGATATCTGTCCGTCATATTCTTGTGAAAGTAAATTATCATACCCGGAAGGTTTGTGAAATGTCCGTATTATTCCAGTATTACTAATTGCAGGGTTGGGACTAGCTGCCGCAAAAGAAGAGTCGCTTTTCTTTACAGGTTCTTCCTCAATTAATAGTCCTTCCGGCATTTGGACCTGCTCATTTATCGGAGAAAATGGTGTTTTCAAATCATTTTTTTTATTTAATTCAGAAACCACATCCTGTATATTTACTTCCTCTGTATTTCCAAAAAATATCTCTTCAGACCCATTACTTTCTTTTTCTTCATTTAAAACAGGCTGTTCTGCATAGTCCTCTTCGACAATTTCTTCCAATTCATTTTCTGTAATTATTTGAATTTCACCTGTTTCCTTATTCAGATTAATATTTCTGTCCCAGGGCTGTACCTTTTCCCCTGTATTAGACCGGCTGTCCAGTCCCTTTACAGGTTCATAAATCTGAGTCTGCATTAAATTTGGCGTTTCCTGCACTGGAGCGGCAGGAACAGGGGGTAAGTCACGTGTTCTATTTTCCTCCAGAAATTCTTTCATGCTTTCTGCCAGTTCCTTTTGAAGATTAATGGTGTTATACTGGCTGACATCTACGGTCTTTACTTGTATGTCCATTTCTTCCTTTACCGGAATTTCCTGGGTATTTTCTGTCAGAATATTTTCCTCCAGGCTAAACTCATCCTCTTCATCTTCTTCGTCCTCTTCCTCAGCCTGAGTTTCAACTTTTTCACGGATTGCCTGCTGGTCTGCCACATAGTCTGGTGTGATGAATCCACCTGTCTGTTTCATCTGTTCATATTTAATCTGCTGGTCTGCGCTTAACGGTTCATGAAGCATTTTAAGTTCAAGCGCTTTTAACACATGTCTCCCTTCTCCAAACCAAAGAAACATCTCATCACATTCTTCAACGCATTTGGAGGCAAGACCAACCCTGTGATATAAATAAGCAAGCTCATATGCCCATTTTTCACGGTAATCCCGCTTTTTTAATTCCTCCAGCACTTCAATTCTCTCTTCCAGACTCACTTCCTGGGCTTCATACAACTTATACTGGAGAACATATCTTCCGCTGTCCTTTGGCGCTAACTGTACAAACTCTTTGTAGTATTCAAGCGCCTGTACATATTCTCCCAGTTTAATGGATAATTCGCATAAAGAATAGACAATCAGGCGTCCTCCTGTATGCCTTTCATAAGCAAGCAAAAGAATGTCCCTGCTGTCCTCATACCGTCTGTTTATTTTATATAAATCGCTTACTGTGCAAAGCATCATAACACTTTTTACTCTGCGCCAGTCAATAGAATCCGCTATTTTAGCAGCCTGGGCATATTCCCCTTCTGAAATAAGGGATTTGATTTCGTCAGCACGTACTTTGTATTCATACTTATCCAAGGTATTCACCCCATACACTTTTTCTGTTATTTACTTTTGGCAGCTTTTACATGGGTATAACTGCCCTATTATCATTATTTTAGTTTACCATATGCCATTTCGTATGTCAAAAAAATCCGAAAGAAGACCTGAAAGAAATACAGTTCTTTCTACTGTGAAAGCAGGTCTGAAAGAGATGCAAACTGCTTAAGTGTAAGCACTTCTCCTCTTATTGTATGGCTAAGTCCCATTTGTCCAAGCGCTTCACATATCTGCTGCCTTGTCAGCTTTATTGGCTTTCTCTCACTATCGTGTATAAAAGGAGAATTGGCAAGAGAATTGGCAAGAGTTTTTCTGCGTTGATTAAAGGCTGCTTTTATAATTGAAAACATCTTTATTTCATCTCTGGTCTTTACCGGAGGGTCCAAATAACGGGTAAGACATATAACACTGCTGCCAACTGCAGGTTTTGGCATAAAACAGGTGGAAGGTACATTCATTATAATTTCTGGTCTGGCATAATACTGTACGGCAAGGCTTAAGGCCCCATAATCTTTGGATCCTGGTCCTGTCTGCATTCTGTCTGCCACCTCTTTTTGAACCATAACTGTAACACTTGAAAGAGGCACATGACTTTCAAATAATCCCATAATAATGGGAGTTGTTATATAATAGGGCAGATTTGCCACTACTTTCACAGGATTTCCCCCATTTTTTTCTTCTGCTATCTTGCAGATATCTACCTTAAGAATATCTTCGTTCAAAACAGACACATTATCATATGCCAAAAGAGTTTCCTTAAGAATTGGCATTAGATTTTTATCAATCTCCACAGCTATTACTTGTTTTGCGCTTTCTGCCAGATATTGGGTCATGGTTCCTATGCCAGGACCAATTTCAATTACACAGTCTTCTTTTGTAATACCAGCAGACCTGATGATTTTTTCCAAAATATTTGCATCTACCAAAAAATTCTGTCCATATCTTTTTTGAAAAGTAAAATCATATTTTCTGATAATTTCCGCTGTTGCTGAAGGTGTTCCAAGATATGCCATTCTTTGCTTTCTCCTTTATTTTGCACTTATAATGTGTTTGTATTTTTAAAATATTAATCTGTGATATTATAAAAAGCTTTTGCATTCTTCATTGTCTGTTCCAATACCTCACTCTTACTAATCCCTTTAATTTCAGACAGCCTTTGCGCCACAAAATCAATATAGACAGACTGATTTCTTTTTCCCCGGTAAGGTTCAGGCGCCAAATAAGGACAGTCCGTCTCCAGCAAAATACGGTTCATTGGAATATATTCCACAGCCTCTTCAAGCTTTTTCGCATTTTTAAAGGTCAGTACTCCTCCAATTCCAAAATAATAATCCATATTAAGATATTCCCTTGCCATCTCTTTTGTATAGGAAAAGCAGTGAATAACCCCTGCCGTTTTCTCTTCCTGCCACTTTTTCAATATTTCCAATGTGTCCTTTGCCGCATCACGGGAGTGGACCACTATAGGAAGATTTACCTCACTTGCCAGATGAAGCTGTCTTTCAAACCACATTTTCTGGACTGATTTATCCGGTTCCTGCCAATAATAGTCAAGTCCAATTTCACCAATTGCCACTATTTTAGGCTCCATAGCCATTGTTTTCAACCACCGTATATCCTCTTTTGTCAGTTTTTCTGTTTCTGATGGATGGACACCTATTGCACCATAAACAAAAGGATATTCTTTTGTCAGTGCAATGGTTTTTTCAGATGAAGCCATACTAGCTCCTACATTTACAATATAAGCAATCCCCTGCTCTGCCATAGACCCAAGAAGATAATCCCTGTCCTTATCAAATGCTTCATCGTCATAATGTGCATGTGTATCAAATATCATTTTATTCCTCCAAAAATACCAGTTTTAACTGTAATATCACACTGATAAATTGCTTAAAATCTACTTTCTAACATTTTCTTTAAATTTTTTTAAAAAAACTCTTGCAATTCAGAGAACATTATACTATAATTACACTTGCGTTGTAAATGATGTATTAAATAAATTAAGCGCCTTTAGCTCAGTTGGTAGAGCACCTGACTCTTAATCAGGGTGTCCAGGGTTCGAGCCCCTGAAGGCGCATTGTAAGTACCATTTTTGAGGACATACGAGCCTTGGGGATGGTGCTTTTTTTGCCCAATAACAGGCTCTGGGCAAAAAAGATTATAATATTTTAAAATCCCAAATTCATCAATTCTATAAAAATACCTGATGCACTCCCTGTTAAATAGAGGAGCAGCATTATCGTTCCATTTTCCCTGACATTATCATTCACCCTGAAAAGCACCAAAAGCCCAACCCCAGACCCGGCAAGCAGCCCGGCAAGCATAGAACCAGCCCCTAAAATTCCTTCCATATAAAGCTGTGTCAAAATTACAGAAGAAGCACAATTAGGTATCAGCCCCACCAGTCCTGCAAATAAAGGACCTAAAATTGCCCTGCCTGAAATAAATGCTGAAAGAGTATCCTCTCCAACAAACGCAATTGCCAGATTTAGAAGAAAAGTAATTATTAAAATAAATGAAAAAATCTGCATGGTATGATTAATCGCAGATTTAAATATTTTTCCTTCTGAACAATGGCAGCGCTGGTGTTCACACATATGTTCTATTCTTAATTTTTCTCCATTACCTTTCTTCCATTTCTGAATCAGCGCATCAATTACTAGTCCTGCAAAAATACCAATTATCATTTTAATCATTAATATCTTTATAATTATTTGAAAAGGTACCTGTTCAGATATAAGCACCGGAACCATTTCATCAGAAGTAGATAAAAATATGGCAATTAAGGTCCCCAATGTAATAATACGCCCTGCATAGAGATTGGAAGCGGCCGCTGAAAATCCGCATTGGGGCACAATTCCCAAAGCGCCTCCAAACACCGGACCCCACTTGCCTGATTTTTGCATAATCTTCTGGGCTTTATTGCCTGCTTTATGTTCGATATATTCCATTATCAAATAGGTTATAAAAAGAAAAGGAAGCAACTTTATTCCATCCAATAAAGTATCCACTATTACATCTGTTGCCATATTATTCTGTACTCCTTGTTTATATTTATATACTTATCTTTCTTCCACTACCTGAAAAATATAAAACTTCAAATAATAAGATTCATCTGCCGCCCACAAAATAGGATGGTCCGGCGCCTGGGTCCTAAATTCTACCTGTCTAAGCCTTCTATGTACGTTTCTTGCTGCCTGATGAATTGTTTCAGTAAAAAGTTCATAATTCATAAAATGTGAACAGGAACATGTTGCCAGAAATCCTCCGTTTTTTATAAGCTTCATAGCTCTAAGATTGATTTCCCGGTATCCCTTTACCGCATTTTTAATAGAATTTCTGGATTTTGTAAAAGCTGGAGGATCTAAAATCACCACATCAAACTTTTCTTTCTTCTCTTCCAGCTCTGGAAGCAGTTCAAAAACATCCCTGCACCAGAAAGACACTTTATTTTCCATATGATTCAGTATGGCATTACGCTCTGCCTGATTTATCCCTGTAGAGGAAGCATCCACTCCAATTACTTCTTTTGCACCTGCTGCCGCTGCATTTAACGCAAAAGAACCTGTATGGGTAAAGCAATCTAACACTCTGGCATTTCTACACAGCTTCTTAACTGCCAGGCGGTTATATTTCTGGTCAAGAAAGAAACCTGTTTTCTGACCTTCTTTTACATCCACCAAAAATTTAATTCCATTTTCTTCTATCATAACATTGGTATCAAATTCTTCCCCTATAAAGCCTTTAATTCTCTCCATCCCTTCATTTAGCCTGACCTTCGAATCGCTCCGCTCATAAATTCCTCTTATAGTTATTTCATCTTCTTTAAGCAATTCCTTTAAAATAGACAAAATATCTTCTTTCATTCTGTCAATCCCCAGAGCTAATGATTCTACCACAAGTATATCAGAAAACTTATCTACCACAAGTCCCGGAAGAAAATCTGCCTCACCAAAAATAATACGGCAGTTTTCCGTATCCACTACTTTTTTACGATATTCCCAGGCTTCCTTTACCCTCTGCCTTAAAAATTCATTGTCAATCTTGCAGTTAATATCCCTGCTCATCAGCCTTATTCTGATTTTTGAATTTAAATTTATAAATCCTTTTCCCATTGGGTATCCGTCAAAATCATGTATCGCCACTATATCACCATTAGAAAAATCTCCTGTAATCTTTTCTATCTCATTGTCAAATATCCACATACCACCTGCTTTGATAGTACGCCCTTCTCCTTTTCTTAAAATAACAACAGCTTCTTTCATATTTACGCTTATTCCCTTCTTTTTTATATCTTTTGTAGTGTCGAACCAAAAGCTTCCCAATTAATGCTACCGCAGGTTTCTTTCTATGGCAACCAGATTTTACAAAGCTGAAACCAAAATTGGTGGTCGCAACCAATTAAAAATGATATATATATTAACAAGTATTTTCACATGCTTATCTTACACCAAATTTTTTTAAACAGAAAGGATGATAGTAATTATGCTGGAAAAAAATTTTATACTTATTATTTTAGGACAGATTATTTCCTTATTTGGAAATGCAATTCTCCGATTTGCCCTTCCCCTCCACCTTTTGGGAAAAACAAATTCCGCTATGCTTTTTGGGCTTGTTTCCGCCTGTTCCTTTATACCAATGATATTGTTAGCTCCTATAGGCGGTATTATCGCTGACCGTGTTAATAAAAGAAATATTATGGTAATTCTGGACTTTTTAACATCCGCCATAACTTTACTTTTTTCCATACTTCTTGGGAAAATGGACCTGACCACCCTTATCCTTGTTATGCTTATTCTTCTTTATGGCATTTACGGAACCTACCAGCCTGCGGTACAGGCAAGCATTCCTATGCTGCTTTCAAAAGAAGACCTTATAACAGGCAATGCTGCTATTAATCTTGTTTCTTCTTTATCCTCACTGACTGGTCCCATAATAGGAGGCGCCATATATGGATTTTGGGGATTGTATCCAATTTTGTATGTAAGCATCCTTTGCTATGCTCTTTCTGCCATTATGGAGATTTTTATTAAAATTCCTTTTGAAAAACGTGAACATAAAGGGCATATTTTTTTGACAGGATATTCAGACCTAAAAGAAAGCATTCTTTTTATCAAAAAAGAAAGACCTGTTATATGGAAAATCGCTTTGCTTTCTGCTTCTGCCAATTTATTTTTAAGCTCCCTTATAATTATAGCCATTCCTGTAATCATCACCCAGATGCTTGGATTTTCTGAAAAAACAGGTAATCAACTGTATGGTTATGCACAAGGGGCCATTGCAGCAGGAAGCCTATGCGGAGGGCTTTTGACAGGAATTTTTTCCAAAAAACAAAATGCAAACCATCTGTATCTGTTTTTAATTTTAGCGGCAGCAGCTCTGGTTCCTATTGGTGCAGGATTATTTTTATCCCTTCCTGGTTCTGTGGTTTATGCCATTATTGTTTTCTGTTGCTTTGTAATGTGCGCAACTTCCTCTCTTTTTTCTATCCGGATGCTCTCTTACCTGCAACTTTTGACCCCTGAACATATGCTGGGAAAGGTTACTTCCTGTACCATTTGTATTTGTATGTGTGCAAGTCCCATAGGGCAGGCTGTCTATGGTATTCTTTTGGAAAACATCGGGGACAATATTTCCTTTCTTTTTACAGGAGTATTTGTCATATTATTACTGATTACGTTATGGAATAAAAAAATTTTTCAGGAAATTGATACATTAATTAAAAAATATACACCATAAAACCAAATAAATCAAAGGCTGGTGGATTATATAAATCAAAAGAGAATGTCTTCCCAAAAAACTAAAAATTGGTAAATCAAGTTTCCAAAAAAAATCATTTTTTACTGAAAAAATTTTCTTTTTTTTAAAAAAATGATATAAAAAATATCCGCTGACAAACAAAAACAGCCAGGGAATCAATGAAAAGTAATCGGTGGAATAAAAATTCATAGGTGGAAAACCAATATACGCCTCCAGCATTCCCCGATACAATTTCCCTGGCAGTTTTATCAGGTTCCATTTTTCAAAACCTAAATATCCCCTGTTAATATTTCTTGATACAGCAAACAATAATAAACTGAATAATAATCCTTTTTCTGGTGAAATTTTTTGGGTCAGTTTATGAACTGGTATCATTAAAATCATACATGACCCAATTAAAGTAAGAACTCCAAACACCACCCTGTTCTCCGGCATAAAAAGACAGGTAACAAGGGTAATAATCGCTCCTGTACTAAAAACAATAATTCCTCTTTTTAGCGGCTTTTTTCCTAAATTCCAGCAAAACCCGGATAAAAGAATAAAAGTCCAGCAAATACTCTGCTGCCATATATAAGCTCCTGTCCCTTTATACCAGCTAAAATCCATACCGAAAATATAAACCAAATCCCAACAGGCATGATAAAATATCATACTGATAAGAACCATACCTCTTATGGTATCCAGTAATGTATATCGTATGCTTTGTTTTTCTCTGTAAACTCTTACTTTCATATGTACTTTATATCCTTATCTGTCCTAAATCCAGTTTTCTCTCCGCAAAAACAATGTTTTAATTTTATCATATGCAGCTTAAACTATCCATAATTTCCATGATGATTATACAAAAAACTCTTCCAGAAGATTTTCAAGTTCGTCCTGATATTGATAGATAACTGGCTGGAGCTGCACCATATCTCCTGTATGTTCTTTTTCTTTTATCTCATCCTCCAGAAATTCCTTTGCATATTTTTCTCTCTTTTTTATCCCTTCTTCCATGGCATTTTCTTTTTCTGTTTCAAGCCTGGGTGCAAAATGGTTCTCCAGATAATCAGTCAGATTTGTTTTAAGTATTCTTCTTTTTTCCTGTGCATCAACAATTCCTGAAATAGAAAAATACAGATAAAGTCCAAGAATACTGACTAAATAATAGGGTATAATCTGAAATAGAGTATATCCCACAGCCAATGACTGGAAGATGGATATTCCTGTAACCAGTATGGAAAGCATCATAAGCTGACCCGAAATATGAATCAGATGTGTCAGGTGTATCTTGGCAAAACAGACTTTTTGAAGAAACCTGTCCACAAAAACATCCGTATTGACCATTTTGCCATTAAGCTTATAATAATTGGCATACTTTTGCTTACATTGTTTCAGAAATTTATTTTCTGTTGCAGACATATTATCCGATTCTGCAATCATATTATGGTATATCACACCACATATAATCTGACATATAATACTGGATAACAGAAAAAATGATATGAGCCCTGTAAGTAATTTGTGATCCAATAATATTGTAAACATATTTCCTCCTTTCCTTCTTACTATTATAATTGAATATATTTTATCTCTCAATAACACAGGGGCCGTAAGTCATCGTCATTTTTCTTCAAATTATTTAAAAAAAGGAAGGAATTGTCTTTTCATACTGGAAATAGCGTTTATTTTCTGCTATACTTATCCATTAAAGAAAGGATGAGTAACAATGAAATATCAGACAAAAGGTACCTGTTCCACTTCCATCGACATAGAATTGGATGGAGACAAAATAAAATTTGTAGAATTTTTCGGAGGATGCAATGGAAACCTGAAGGGAATCGCCAGCTTGGTTACTGGCATGCCGGTGGATGAAGCCATATCAAAATTAAAAGGCATTCATTGCGGGTTTAAATCTACCTCCTGTCCGGATCAGTTAGCCCAGGCCCTTGAACAGATTAAGTATGGAAATTGTTAAAAATTACAGTCTCCTGCTGTAAAAATTATTTTTTGCAGATAAACTTGCGGGTTTAGTAAAAATGGAGGATTTTTATGGGTGAATTGAATACGGTCAAAAAAATAGTTCTTACCGGCGGCGGAACAGCCGGACATGTAACACCTAATATTGCCCTGCTCCCTTCTTTGAAGGAAGCAGGTTATGAGGTTTCCTATTTTGGTTCTTATGATGGAATTGAAAAAAAACTGATTACAGATTTCGACATTCCTTATTATGGAATTTCCACAGGCAAATTCAGGCGCTATCTGGACATTAAAAATTTTACAGACCCTTTCCGGGTTTTAAAGGGATTTGGAGAGGCAAGAAAATATTTAAAAAAAATTAAACCTGACATTATCTTTTCTAAAGGTGGATTTGTCAGTGTTCCTGTGGTGCGTGCAGCGGCTTCTCTGCATATTCCCTGCATTATCCATGAATCCGACATGACGCCAGGACTTGCCAACAAATTATGTACCTCCGCAGCTAAAAAGGTATGCTGTAATTTTCCCGAAACCCTCTCCATGCTTCCAAAGGACAAGGCAGTGCTTACCGGTTCACCTATCCGTGAAGAACTGACAAAAGGCGATAAAATAGCGGCCCTTGACTTTTGTAAATTTACTGCCAATAAACCAGTTATTCTTGTAATTGGAGGAAGTCTTGGCGCTGCTTCCATCAATAAAGCAGTGCGTGAAGCCCTTCCCAGGCTCCTAACAGATTTTCAGGTAGTCCATATATGTGGAAAAGATAAAATTGATAATATGCTTCTCCACATGGAAGGATATGTTCAGTTTGAGTATGTAAAAACTGAATTAAAAGATTTATTTGCTTTAGCGGATGTGGTTATTTCCCGTGCAGGAGCCAATTCTATCTGCGAATTACTAGCTCTTAAAAAAGCAAATCTGTTAATTCCCCTATCTGCAAACAACAGTCGGGGTGACCAGATTTTAAACGCAAAATCTTTTGAATCCCAGGGATTTTCCATGGTGATTGACGATGATTATCTTACTGCTGATTTACTGGCAGAAAAGGTAATTGAACTATATTTTACAAGACAGACCTACATTGACTCTATGGGAAAAAGCAATCAGCTTGGCTCAATCAAAACGATTATGAAGCTGATTGAAACAGAATCAGCCGGTGAAAGACAGGCATAAAATTTAAACGAACATGACAATCGACACTTTATGGCAATTATTGATAGAACACGAAAATGAAATCTTTTATACCATGAAAAAACTGCCCTTTTGCTATAGCATAAAGGGCGGGGAACTTTTTGTGGACAGACGCTCCAAATCTATTACCAAGGCAACCTTTGAACAAGCATTAAATAAACTAAATGAAAATCCTGACAAAATAACAGGTCCCAAATCCTTAAATGTATTTGGAGCTCCATATGTGTGGGCTATTTTCAGGACCTTTCATATAGTTTGATTTAAAATCTAATCATCATAAATATCTACTTTTATTCTGTCTTCATAAGGTCTTACCAATTCCTCTACTATTTCATTGGAGAGGGATTTCATTTTGCTGATGTTCTCCTTATAATTGCTTTTGTCAATCTGACGCTCTCCTTTAATCATACTGTCACATATAT
Source organism: uncultured bacterium (assembly GCA_947088515.1). Taxonomy (GTDB): domain Bacteria; phylum Bacillota; class Clostridia; order Lachnospirales; family Lachnospiraceae; genus Suilimivivens. Next base: position 13,501 of record CAMUHA010000007.1, on the reverse strand, counting down.
AATGATTAATATCTGGAGAAAAATGGAGAATATCCATATAATTCTCCAAATCCGTTATCACTTCCCTGTCATTTTGAAAATAAAAAAATTTTACATTATCATAAGAAACCAATTCCTTCATTGCCTGCTCCATATTATACAAATAGGCTTCCGTATCCCCTTCCCTGTAAATATTATCCCACCAGAGCATTGAATAAGGAGGGACGAACACATAAAAAATCGTATTAGGATGAGATTCTATCCGACTGGTCAGCAAATTTAAGTTTTCCTGCAATACCTCTTCATAATAGTCTTCCGGTTTCATTGCAGAGACAGAAGGCTTACGGATATATAACCCTAAAATCATATCTGAATTAAACTCTTTCCACTGTGCCCAGTTATAAGAATTGTTTTCATCATAATCCCCTATCAGGGAATTGGCAATCAGGTAAGGAATCTTTTCCATAATAACACCTTTATTAAGCCAATATTCAATGTCATTTACATAGTTATTGTCATATAAATACATTGGACACCCTGTAAGTTCATAGGTGGTTTCCGGGTCAGCGACCAAAGCAGAAGGGTCCAGATTGTAAAAAACATATTTTATATCCTGATGTTCAAAAGCAATGTCTAAAAGAAAACATAAATCTGCCGTGGCTCCATAAGAACGGATTGCCTTAATTACCTTACAATTAAATCCAAGATTAAACCAATCATTATAATAGTTTTCTGCCACAGAGGAACCTGCCACTACACTGTCATAATCAAAAGTTTTAAGGGAACCCACACACTGATATTCCTTGTCAGTTAACACTTCTTTAAGCCCTTTTAGCGGTTTGTGATACTGGAAAAACGGGTCAAAAAATACAACAAAAAAAACACAGATTAAAAGCAATATACCGCTTGATATAAAAAAATTTCTTATAAATTTTTTTGACATTCCCAACCTCCGCATATTATATTCATTACCTGTAATTTACATTTAAAAATTAAAATAAATAAATGTGCTTACCTGTGAGAAAGAAATTACAGACCATACAAAAATAATTGTAATAAAAAAACAAAGCCGGTTATTTAGCGGATGTTCCATAGAAATCTCCACTGCATTTTTCCGTGTAAGGATAAACCCGCTTAAAATAAGCAATAGGATAAAAAATGCAACATATACATAAGTAAGCATTTCTGGCGCCATCAGATTAATCACCTGTTTTATCAGGTAAAATTCTGGTATATCTAACCTGTTTGCTATTTTGAATAAATATCCTGTATTTTTAAAAGCAAATAAATTTTTAAACATTTGAAAGGCATTTGTCATACTTTCGCTTCTGAAAAAAAACAGGGACAGGTTGAAAAAAGAAAATGTAAAAAACCAGCCCAGCCATCTGGGAATATGAAACAAAGCCGGCGTTTTTTCATCACATTCCTTTACACCTACAATTCCCAGATTATCCCATATAACCAAAAGTCCCTGCATAGCGCCCCATGCCACATACGTCCAATTAGAGCCATGCCATAGACCACTTAAGAAAAATACTATAAAGGTATTTAATATTGTTCTTATTTTTCCCTTTCTGCTGCCTCCTAAAGGGATATAAACATATTGTATAAAAAAACGGGACAGTGTCATGTGCCATCTCTGCCATAGCTCTTTTACAGAACATGCCTTATAAGGGGAATTAAAATTAACAGGAAGTTCAATATTAAACATTTTTCCCAGCCCCATCGCCATATCACTATATCCACTAAAATCAAAATAAATTTCAAAAGTATAGGCAAGTATAACAAGCAAAGTGGCAGGCGTATCCAAAAAAGCTGTCTGTTCAAATCCATAATTAGCTGGAATTGCCAGAACATCTGCCAGCAGCGCTTTTTTTCCAAGTCCCAAAGTAAAAAGAACGATTCCCTTTGCAAAATTATCTGCATTTAACTTACGCTTTGAAATATCTTCAAACTGGGGCATCATCTCTTTATATAACACAATAGGACCCGCAATCAATTGCGGAAAAAATGTTACAAAGGTCAGATAGTTTACAAAAGAATAATGGTCTGCTTTTCCTGTGAATCTGTCAATAATAAAGGAAAGCTGCTGAAATGTAAAAAAGCTGATGCCAAGAGGAAGAAGTATATGTTTTAATGTAAAATTTGTATGAAACACAAAATTTATATTTTCAAAGAAAAAATCATAATACTTAAAATAAAACAAGAGTCCTAAGTTAAGAAGAATCCCGGTAAAAAGACCAGCACGTAAAACCATTTTTTTACTAAAACTCTTTTTATTAGAAACTTTTTGATGAAAAATCTCTAACAAAAAGCTTAATAAGTAATTGCCAATTACGCTTAATATGATAATTGCAAGATAATAACGGTTAAAATACCCATAAAACCATAACGACATGCCTGCCAGATACAGTTTGGCAGGCTCATAAGCCTTAAAATGATTTAAAAGATACCAGCCCAAAAGGGTCAGTGGCAAAAATATAAATATAAATATATAAGAATTAAACAACATAATTTTTCAATCCTTTATTCTTCAAAGTACTCTATCGTGACATATTAACACATTTTTACATAATTTGTCTAATATATGGAAATACTTAATAAAAAATTAAGTAACTGTTTTTCAAAATCTATTTGAAAATATTTTCAATTATTAAGAAAGGAAAGGAGTTAAAAAATGAAAAACCGTATTTTCTTTTGTATAATGGCATGTATAATCATAGTATTTACCGGATGTGCAAAAAATAATAAAGAAAATCAAAATGACAGTTATGTATATACCAGTGATGGCAATGTGGAAGAAGACGCAGTCAATACAATCCAAATAGGAAGCCAATACAGAATTACCGGCCCGATGGATGAATTAAAAAATGCAGTAGTAGAGATATTGGGTAAAAATTACTGGCCAGATACACTTTTAAGCTCTGAAGAACTTGCAGAGCGGACAGGCATTTCTGAAAATATGTATGATGATTTTCTTGCAGAATACCAACATACAGAAGCTGGAATTGATATGATGATTTTAGTTAAAGCAAAAGAAGGTAATCAGGAAGCCATTGAACAGTATTTAAATGAATATAGGGAAATTCTTCTTAAAATTTATGAACAACAGCCACAAAATGAGGCAAAAGTATTTGCTTCCAGAATAGAAACTATTGATAATTATGTATGTTATGTCCAGCTTGGCGCTAATATTTCTTCTCTTGAAGAAAAAGGAAGCGATGAAATGGTCGCATACTGCCAGGATGCAAATGAAAAAGCATTAGATATCATTGAAAAAAGGATTTTAGATGGTCAATAATCTTTTCCTGTTTTTTATCTGTTTTTCATACAGAAATTCCTGTATAATATATTGGAAACTTTTGTTTGGAAAGGAGACACTATGAAAAAATTAATTTCCTGGAATGTTAACGGCCTTCGTGCCTGTGTAGATAAGGGATTTTTGTCCTTTTTTAAAGAAGCGGATGCTGACATCTTTTGCTTACAGGAAACCAAACTTCAGGAGGGCCAGATTACACTGGAATTACCTGGATATCATCAATACTGGAATTATGCAGAAAAGAAAGGATACTCTGGAACTGCCATATTTTCAAAAGAAGAAGCTATATCTGTATCCTGTGGTATGGGTATCAGCCAGCATGACCATGAAGGAAGAGTCATCACCCTTGAATTTGAAAATTTTTATATTGTTACAGTATACACACCAAATTCCCAGAATGAATTAAAACGCCTTGATTACCGGATGGAATGGGAAGATGATTTTCTACACTATCTTAAACGGCTGGAAAAAAGTAAACCTGTTATTGTATGTGGGGATATGAATGTGGCCCATAAAGAGATTGACTTGAAAAACCCAAAAACAAACCGTAGAAATGCAGGTTTTACAGACGAAGAAAGAGACAAATTTACTGCCCTTCTTAAATCCGGCTTTACAGATACCTTCCGGCGCTTTTTTCCTGATTTGGAGGGAGCTTATTCCTGGTGGTCTTACAGATTTAAATCCAGAGAGAAAAATGCCGGATGGAGAATTGATTATTTTCTGGTATCCAAGTCTTTAAACGACTCTTTGAGAGATGCTGTCATCTATAAAGATATATTTGGTTCTGACCACTGCCCGGTGGGAATAACAATAGAGGATTAACCCTAAGGTTAATCCTCTATCAATCTCAAACCAGCTGTATCTGTAACAGGAAGGGAAAATACAATAGATTTGGCACGGCTCTCCAGTCCTGCCTTCTCCATAATCGCTTTCATAATCTCATTCTTTTGTTCCTTTTTGGCAACAATAAAAATCATTTCTTTTTCTGCCGCTATGGAAACCCCCATAAATTTTTCAGCCTTTTCCATACCGGTTCCCCTTGCATGTATTACTGTGCCTCCATATGCACCCGCTTCTCTTGCAGCGTCCATAACCAGTTCAATATTTCCCTGATTGGCAATTACTATAACAAGTTCATGTGCTGTATCCTTCAAGGTCGATTCTTCCTCCTTTTGATAATCATGACTTTCCAGCAAAAACTGAAGCGCTTTTTTGCCTCCTATACTGCTAAGAGGTATGATAAAAGCAATTCCTCCTCCAGGAGCATCAATATGTAGTTTATGCTGGAGCTGCTTTTTGATGCTCTGCCATTCTTCCTCTTCTCTGACAGAAAAGACCACAAGCTTTTCTGTAGCCTCCAAACCTAAATAATTCAGCATTTCGCTTGCAGCTGTACCGGAACCCAGACTTGAAAACATCACATTATGTTCATCTTTTTTATATAACTCCATATATTTCTTTCCGGCTTTTCTGTCAACAATTGTTGTCATCAAATATAATTTACCCATACGTCATCCCATTTCTACAGTTCAATAATTTCCATATCCCCGAAAGCTTCCAAAGGTATAGCTGTTTTTTTGTCGAACACTTTTCTGCGCAGCAGACTCTCTTTTACCTTTAAAGCCATGCCCATAACCTGAATTGTAATAAGAGGTGTCATTGCCACCATCGCAATAATTCCAAAGGCATCTGTAATAATATTGCCTCCAAGCGCTCCACAGGCTCCCATTGAAAAGGGAAGGAGAAAAGTAGCTGTCATAGGACCGGAAGCCACGCCACCAGAGTCAAATGCAATTGCCGTAAATATTTTCGGAACAAAAAATGTAAGCAAAATAGCAAGACCATAGCCTGGAACCAAAAACCACATAATGGAAATTCCTGTCAGAACCCTTATCATGGCAAGACCCACAGATACGGAAACGCCTATGGATAAACTGGTTCCCATTGCCCTGGCAGAAATCGCTCCGGAAGTAATCTCTTCTACCTGCTTTGTAAGCACAAATACTGCCGGCTCTGCAAGTACGATAAAGTAACCAATAATCATTCCAATGGGAACAATAATCCAGGCATAGGGAAGCTTTGCAATGGTCTGCCCCAGATAGTTACCTGCCGGCATAAAACCTACATTCACACCTGTAAGAAAAAGTACAAGGCCAATATATGTATATACAAGTCCAATGCCAATTTTAATTAAAGTTGTCTTATTAATATCCCTTGATACCATCTGAAATACCCCAAAACAGAGTACAATGGGAAGAAGGGAAATGGCCATTTCTTTTATGTAAGTAGGTAATCCCCTTGTAAACAATTTCCATAAATCCACTGTATTATCAACAATTGGTATAGTCTCTGAAACACTTTCTCCCTGTCCCGGATTAAAAATCATACCCAATATCAAAACTGCCAATATAGGTCCTACGGAACATAAAGATACAAGACCAAAACTGTCGTCCGCTGCATGTTTATCACTTCTGATTGCCGCAATACCAATACCAAATGCCATAATAAACGGTACCGTCATAGGTCCTGTCGTAACACCACCGGAGTCAAATGCAATTGCCAGAAAATCCTTAGGCACAAAAAGAGTAAGGATAAACACCAGCGCATAAAAAAATACCAGAAAATGAGACAGAGCAACCCCAAAAAGCATACGCAGCAGGGCTATTACCAAAAACACTCCAACACCTGCTGCCACTGATAAAATAATCACCAGGTTCGGAATAGAAGAAATCTGCCCTGCAAGTACCTGCAAGTCTGGCTCTGATATGGTGATAATAAATCCCATAACAAATCCTATCAAAATTATGACGGGCAGTTTTCTGGTCTTGGTCATAATTGTCCCTACCCGTTCTCCCATAGGTGTCATGGATAATTCCACACCAACATTAAAAAGCAGCATTCCCACAATCAGCATAACCGCTCCTATCAGAAACGTCATTAAAATACTTGGAGGAATCGGCGTAATTGTAAAACATAATATTAATACAATAGCCAGAATCGGAAATACCGCTTTTAAGGTTTCTAAAAATTTTTCATTTAATTTTGACCGACTAAAATGCAAGGATATCAAACGCCTTTCTTTTTAATAGTATTGTTACCATTATAGCATAAAAATCTGGTAATTTTGAATAAAAATTTTCTTTTTTATACTTCTTAACATTTTCTTAATATACTGACAGCAATAACAATCTATCCTGTAAAAACATTGTATCAGCCTTTAAAATCAGATATACTTGATATAACCACAAGTTGATATATAAGGCAGATAAAGAGGTATAAAATGTACATAGGAGATTTGCATATTCACTCCAGATATTCCCGTGCAACCAGCAAAGACTGTACACCGGAATATCTGGATTTCTGGGCAAGAAAAAAAGGAATAGATATTGTAGGGACTGGAGATTTTACCCACCCCGCATGGCGTGCGGAACTATCAGAAAAGCTGGAACCGGCGGAAGACGGACTATATGTTTTGAAAAATGAATACCGGCTTCCGGGCGCTTCCAGTCACAAGCCCCGTTTTGTAGTCACTGGAGAAATCAGTTCTATCTATAAAAAGGGAGAACGGGTACGGAAGGTACACAGCCTTCTGATTCTTCCTGGACTGGAAGCGGCAGAAATATTATCAAGGAGGCTGGAACTGATTGGAAACATTCATTCTGATGGTCGTCCTATTCTGGGAATTTCCTGCCGTGATTTACTGGAAACTATGTTGGAGGTTTGCCCACAAGGAATTTTTGTACCTGCCCATATCTGGACGCCGCATTTTTCTTTGTTTGGCGCTTTTTCCGGTTTTGACAAAATTGAAGACTGTTTTGAAGACCTGACACCTTATATACACGCACTGGAAACAGGACTTTCTTCTGACCCTCCTATGAACTGGCGGGTAGGTGCATTGGACCCCTTTTTTCTGATTTCAAATTCTGATGCCCATTCACCTGCAAAACTTGGAAGAGAGGCCAATTTATTTGATATAGAGTTATCTTATACAGGATTGGCCAAAGCCATTCAGGAAGGAATAGGACTAGCTGGCACCATTGAATTTTTCCCTGAAGAGGGAAAATATCATTTTGACGGACACAGAAAATGCGGACTGTGTATCAATCCCTCTCAAACAGCCAGATACGGAAATATATGCCCGGTATGCGGCAAGAAAATTACCATTGGCGTACTAAACCGTGTAGAGCAGCTTGCAAACCGGAAAGAAGGATTTATCCTGCCTAAAGGCCGTCCTTTTGAAAGTATGGTACCCCTTTTAGAAGTAATCGGAGCTTCAATGGGAATCTCCTCCACAGGAAAAAAGGCCATGAATCAGTATGAACACATGGTCGAAACTCTCGGCCCTGAATTTACTATTTTAAGGAAGATACCCATTAAAGACATTCAAAACACAGCGGGAACTCTTATTGCAGAAGGAATTGATAGATTGCGCAAAGGACAGGTAGAGCGCACACCGGGTTTTGATGGAGAGTATGGAAAAATAAGCCTTTTGACACCACAGGATATCAGTAGACTTGAAGGACAAATTTCTCTTTTTACAACATCAGAACTTCTTAATATGAATAATAAACAAAAACACAAAAATTTGCAAAGCAATATTACAGAAGCAAAAACGGAAATCTGCAAACAAGTTACAAAAACCATACAAAAAGTTCTTCCTGTCCACGAACTGAATGACCAGCAGAAAAAAGCAGTGGAACAGATTGGACCTTCAATAGCAGTCATTGCTGGACCAGGCACAGGAAAAACCAAAACTCTGATTGCCAGACTACAGTATCTTCTTGAAGTACGCAACATTTCTCAAGAAGAAATCACAGCAGTAACCTTCACCAGCAAAGCGGCAGAAGAAATGAAAACCCGTATGGCTGATAAATCCCTGCAAGCATCCATCCAGATTGGCACTTTTCATGCCATTTGCAGCCACTTTCTGAAAGAAGCCGGGCTGTCTTTCGTGTTGGCAGACACAGGACTTCAGATTGAGCTGGCAGAAACAGCTCTTTTAGAATATAAAAGAAAAGAATCTCCCAACAGATTTTTACAGGAGTTATCTAAAGTCAAAAATGGCTTATCAACGACTGAAGAAAAAAACATACAATTATATGGATTTTATCAAAACTTATTACAAAAATCCGGTGCACTGGACTATGACGACTTGCTTTTGGAAACATTAAATATATTAAAGGATATTCCGGAAAATGCTTTAGAAAGAAGGCGATTCTCTTACCTTTTGATTGACGAATTTCAGGATATTAATCCACTTCAATACCAGCTGATGAAGGAATGGAGGCGTGGAGGTAATGAACTTTTTGTTATTGGTGACCCAGACCAGTCTATATATGGCTTTCGTGGCTGTGACTCAGGCATCTTTCACCGCTTATCCATAGATTATCCAAATTCCATTACCATCCGTTTAAGGGAAAATTATCGTTCTTCTTCAGATATTCTGCAGGCTTCTCTTGGTGTAATCTCTCATAATAAAGGAGATGAGCGCAGAATGAAAGCTATGAAAAAAAATGGGTTTCCCATATGTATTGTTCCATTAGAAGACGAATGGCATGAGGCAATCTTTGTTGCTAAAGAAATTAACCGACAGATTGGCGGAATTGATATGCTTGACACACAAGAAAACAGGGAAGGCAGAGAACATCCCATCCGGGGATTTTCAGATATTGCCATACTCTACCGCACTCACAGACAGGCTGCAATACTTGAAAAGTGTTTAAAGCAGGAGGGCATTCCTTATCAGGTAGCGGGACGTGAAAATTTTCTGACTGAGCAGGAAGTACGGACAGCATTATATTTTTTCCGGCATTTACTGTATCCCCAGGAAAATCCGGCAAAGGAACTCTGCAATAAGCTGCTTTTTTCCCTTTTGGGCAAAGAGTGGGAAAAAGATTTTGTATATCTAACTGATAAATATCAGAAAAAGATTCATAAAATCCGTCCTATAAAACTTCTTGAAGAATGGTTTGAGGATATTATACCAAAAAACCAGGATGCCACAAAAAAACTGATAAATATGTCGGTACTTTATACCACCATGAAAGATTTTCTGCACACTCTTTCCTTTGGTGAAGACGGGGATATCAGACGCAATGGAGGCAGAAAAATTACCACAGATACAGTAAATCTTATGACACTCCATGGTTCCAAAGGACTTGAATTTCCAGTGGTTTTCCTTTACGGAATGGATAAGGGACGTTTTCCTTTGGAATATAACAATACAGATACAGAAATCTCTTTGGAAGAAGAACGTCGTCTTTGTTACGTCGGCATGACCCGTGCCAAGGAAGAACTGATTCTGGTTTGTGGACAGGATGCCTCTCTCTTTTTAAATGAAATTCCACCGGAGAACACGAAATGGGAAACCCCGGAAAAATCAAAAGAAAAGAAAACTGAAACAGCAATTCAGATGAGTTTATTTGATTTTATTTGCACTTAATTAAAGACCATATCCAGACAACACCACCCTGCATTGATGGAGTTGTCTGGATTGTTATTTTCCACTGGCTTTTCATGTCAAAGCATATTTTTCGATACTTTCAAACATATGGAAAAATGACATCCATACAAAACCAGGAACATGAATAAAGATTATTTTTCTTCATCCAGATTTACAATTACTGTGGCCAGGTTCCGTAAAAAGAAACTATCATGTTCTATCAGCAAAACCGTTGGCCGGAGCAGTTCAAATGCTTTTAAAAATTGTTTACGGAACATAATATCCATATAATTTAATGGTTCATCCAAAACAATTACATGGTTTCGCCTGCTTAAAACCTTTGCCATATAAATTTTCTTCTTTTCCCCACTGCTATAACTATCACATGGCTTTTTTAATAAATCTTCAGTAATATCAAACATTTCACATACCTGTATACTGCTGATATATTCTTTTTCATTGTCCAGTTCTGTTTTTAGAAATTCTCTTCCATTTTGACAGTTTGCCATATCTATTTCCTGGGGAAGTACCGAAAAAATAATATTACCATTATAGCTTATAGATGAATGAACAATTTTACCAGTTATTAATTTTAAAAGCGTACTCTTTCCACTTCCATTCCTTCCCTGTATCCATACCGCATCATGTTCTCTGATTTCCAAAGACAGATTTTGTATCAGCTTTTCTTCTTTTATATACGAAAAATTTAAATCATCTACTTTTATCAGCCATCCTTCTTTTTCCTCCTGTTCAAATTCCAGCTTTCTGCTTTCTTCATAATTTCTAAGAAGCTTCTTTTTTTCTTCTATATCTTTTCTTATTTTCATTTCACTTCTTTTTGCCTGTCCCTGGTATGCCTGAACTCCACCAGTTCTGCTATTTGAAGCAAAATGATATTTCTGCTTATTTGAAACATCCGCCCACTTTCTTTTCTGTACAATATTACTTTCCATTCTGGCAATCTCATGTTGCAGATTTTCATTTGTCCTTCTCTCATATTCCTCAACAATTTTTTTGTTATTTTCCCAAGTAGTATAATTACCTTTTTCTATAGTTATATCTGTCTTATTAATAGAAAGTATATGGTCTGTCACATTGTCAAGAAAGGTCTGGTCGTGTGATACAAGAATAAATCCCTGCTTTTTTAATAAATAATTTTTTAGTTCTTCTTTTCCGTGTACATCCAGATGATTGGTAGGCTCATCAAGCAAAATAAATGTATTTTGTTTTAAAAATAATGAAATAATCAATGCCTTCGCTCTTTCACCACTAGATAGCGTTTCAAATTCTCTGTCAAGTATATTATCCTTTAACCCAATTTTTCCTGCCTCTTTTCTTATTTTTCCCTCAATACTAAATCCATCCAGTTCCATATATTTTTCAAGTACGGAAGAATCATCTAAATGTTGTTCCAGACTATATAATCCGCCAATACATTCTTTAATTACATTTAAAGTTATTTTGACATTTCCAAAATATTGATATGGAAAATATTCAACATTAATATCTCTTTTAATTTTTCCACCTGTCTGTCTTAAATCTCCACTGATTAGTTTAAGTAAAGTTGTCTTTCCACGTCCATTGCGTCCAATAAGACCTAACCTCCACTTTGTATCAACAGAAATCGAAACCTTTTCAAAAACTGGCGAATATATCCCTGGATAATGAAAATCAACCTTTTCAAATATTATCTTACCCATTGTCTCCTCCTTGTTGCCTCTTAAAAAAATTTTCATTTTATAAAAGAAAAATAATTCATACTTAAATATTTACAATATGGGTAGCCACATTTTCCATAAATCTCTTATCGTGCTCAACAAGCAGCATAGTGGGTTTAAACTTTAATATAAGTTCTTCTATCTGCATCCTTGAAAAAACATCAATAAAATTAAGGGGTTCATCCCAAATATAAAGATGTGCCTTTGTACATAAACTTCCGGCAAGCAGGACTTTCTTCTTCTGTCCCCCGCTGTAATCTTCTATTCTTTTTTCAAACTGTATTCTGGAAAAATCCAATTTTCTAAGCAGTGTCAAAAACAAAGTTTCATCAATGTCATTTTTCTCAGCATATTCTTTTAATGTCCCACCAAGCATTGAAGTATCCTGGGAGCAATAAGAAATAATAAACTGGTTTGGAATTTCAATCCTTCCTTCTTTCAAAATTGGAAATGAACTTTCTGATAAATATAAATTACTGGTTTTTTCTTTCTTTTCCCACAATGTTGCCAATATACATTTCAATATACTTGACTTACCGCATCCATTGCTTCCCTTTAAAAAAATCCTGTCTCCCTGCTTTATTTCAAAATTAAAACCATTTACAATTTCCTTTTGATTGTTTTGAGGTATATCATTGCCAAACATATTATTCTGGTATACAATCGTACAGTTCTCCATTACTGTTAGTTTGTCTTTATAATGTTTTAAAGGATTAATTTTTAACTCTTCCACTGTTTCCAGATTTTTTAAAAGCCCGGATTTTTCTTCAATATCCCTTTGCTGCCTTCTTTCCAGATTTTTACGCCGCATTTGCATCCTACGTGATTTTTCACCTACATAAGCTCTTGTCCTTTCATATTTTTCTGACATGGCGCCAATCTTTGTTGCTTCTACATTGTCAGCCCACTGTTTTGTCTTTTTTGCAGATTCCGTAAGTCTTTTAATATCTTTTTTAAGCCTTTCATTTTCTGCAAGTTCAAAAGTATCCTGTCTTTTTTTATTTTCCCACCAGGAACTGAAATTTCCCTGCTGGACTTCTATATTTGTCTTGTTAATAACCAAAACATGATTTACACAGCCATCCATAAAATTTCTGTCATGGGATACCAAAATAAAACCTTTTTTATCATTCAAATAATCTTTTAGCGCTTCCCTGCTTTCCATATCCAAATGATTTGTAGGCTCATCAATCAAAAGAAAGTTGTTTTCCTTTGAAAAAAGCAGTGCCAGCATTACTCTGGTTTGCTCTCCATTACTCAATGTTGAAAAGGGTCTGTAAAATATTTCCATATCCATATTTAACTGATTTAATTCCCTGCATACCTTCCAAAACTCATAATCTGGATATATTTTTTCAATTACATCAATAGTATTCTTGCTTTTGTCATCAACTTCAAAAGGAAAATAATCAAAAATAACAGAGGAGCTTATATTTCCCTGGTATTCATATTGCCCTGTTAAAAGTTTGAGAAAAGTGGTTTTTCCCCTCCCATTCCTGGCTACAAAGCCTAATTTCCAATCTGTATCAATTTGAAAAGTTACATTTTCAAAAATATTATCATAGCTGCCTTCATAATAAAAAGTTAGATTATTTACACTGATTTGTGACATATTGGTTTTCCTCCATTATTATAAAAATCATTTTTTCTTCCACTCTTTCCAATATAAATATTGGGACGAAAAAAGGTGCAGAAGAAAACTTCTGCACCTGAAATATCCTGTCACAAAGCAGCTAACAATAACTACTGCTATATTACCATAAATATACAATACTTTTAAGAGTTTACTTATGGAAATTATGAACAATTATATGGATTATTTTAAATAAAAAAACAGATGTTTATCTTCTACACACAACCTATGAAATTAGTTATTTTGTAGAAATAATAAACATCCACACATCTCCTTTACATTTAGTGATTTTAACATATCAGAAAATTTTTGTTTTGTCAATCATTAATTTTGACCATAATAAGCATTTTCCCCGTGTTTTCTGAAATAATGCTTGTCTTGAAGCTCCAAAGGCGCTGGTAAAACTTTTG